>PXYR01000039.1:2539-3698 GCA_003023665.1 Bacteroidota bacterium | reverse complement strand
TCCAATGTAAAAAGGCAGATTAGAGAATCCGCGGAACAGGAAGAAAAGTTGTTTTATAAAGGACGTGCCTCTGAGGAATGGTTAAAAGATTTAGAGCCTTTTGGAACGAATTGGCAGAAACCTTTTTTAGAAGATGCCCCTTGGTTAATAGTTGTATTCCGAAAGAACTTTGATGTGTCCGATAAAGGTGAAAAGGCTAAAAACTACTATGTACAAGAAAGCGTAGGCATTGCATGTGGGTTCTTAATCGCAGCTATTCATCTTGCCGGATTGTGTACACTCACACATACACCCTCGCCAATGGGCTTTTTATCTGAAATTCTTGGCAGGCCCAAAAATGAAAAACCGTTTTTACTCTTGCCTGTAGGATATCCTAAAGAGGGTGCACGGGTTCCAGATATCTCTAAAAAAGAATTCAAAGAAATCACAGATTTTATCTGACCTTAGCCAAAATTTTAAAACATGTTTGAAGGTACTTCAATCCAATTCGTAGTTGATGCAGCAGAAGTCCGCGAGGAACTCAATGCTGGAGGCTTGAATTGGCCAATCATAAAGATTTTAGGCGGTGAAGACGACGAGGATAAAGATCCTGAAGACATGAGTGTTTCAAATACGGGAGTAGCTATTTATATAGATAGCATTGACTTGATTTTGAAGGAGCGCGTTGAAAAAGCTAAAGAAATAGTGACTACTGTTGCGCGGATGATTCAATTCTTTAATGACCGCGATGAAACAGCTGTGCTATTTTTTCATACCAGTTGGCAGAGCTACTTAATTAAAGAAGATTAACTCTTTAATTGTCTCTTCAGCAGATTAGCTTTTTGTTGACCAACACAATCTATAAGTTCATCCATTGAAGCGGTCTTAATGTTTTTGACACTTTTAAAGGTTCGCATTAAGGATTTAATCGTTTCTGGGCCTATTCCTTTTATTCCGTCCAATTCGCTGCTGTATGCGCCCTTACTCCTTCTATTTCTATGATGACTCAGAGAAAAGCGGTGCGCTTCGTCTCTTGCCTGTTGTATAATTTTTAAGGTTTCACTTCTTTTATCTAGATACAAAGGATAAGGGTCACCAGGAAAGTATATTTCTTCTAACCTTTTCGCAATACCTATTATGGTGATTTTGCCACGAAGACCTAATCGTTCTAATGAGGACA
>PXYR01000039.1:0-2222 GCA_003023665.1 Bacteroidota bacterium | reverse complement strand
GGGTCAACAATTTGAATATTCTTTAACTTCTCTTGCCTATAGTAAAGGGCATTTTTTACGCTGAGGTCTACAATTTTTTTCTTTTCTCCTTTTTGAGGAACCATAAACTCTATCCCTTCCATTTTTAAATCAAGAGGGTGTGAGGTAAATATTCTTTTGGAAGTGGACCCAAATCGGTCTCGAATTTCAGGAATCGCAAGGTGTAAGAAATCTTTTGGTTCTTCTTCTAGTTTCTTCTTCATTTCAACCGTATAGCTTTGAACTATTGCTCCTTCTACGATTTTTAGATAATTGACATAGCCAAATTCAGCATCCATAGAAACGCTGAAAACATCTATGTTTGACATCTTGAAGCTTACCACTGTGCTCTTTGCGGCGTATTTTTCAAGAGCATCTAACCGGTCTTTACAATCTTGTGCTTCTTCAAACTCTAGTGAAGCAGCATGGCCGGCCATTTTTGCCTTTAGGTTGCGCTTGACTTCCCCAAGCTGGCCCTTTATGATTTTCCTAGCGGCTTCAACATCCGCGTTGTAATCGTCTTCATTTTGAAGGTTTTCGCAAGGCCCTTTGCAATTGCCAATATGATATTCGAGACACGTCTTGAATTTACCCTTTTCTATGTTTTCTTCGCTTAACACGTACTTACATGTTCTAGTGGGGTACATCTGTTTGATGAGCTCTAAAACAGCTTTCATTGCCTTAACAGAAGGGTATGGCCCATAATATTCACTGCCGTCTCTTTTTATATTTCTAAGGCCGTATATACGTGGAAAGCGTTCGTTTCTAATGGTAATGTACGGGTAGCTTTTATCATCTTTTAGATTGATATTGTAGCGGGGTTGATGCTCCTTAATCAAGTTGTTTTCCAATAAAAGGGCATCGCCTTCAGAATCTGTAACAATTGTCCTAATATCCGATACCTTTTTGATCATAACAGCAATTCGCGCGCTGGTGACGCTTTTGGTAAAATAGCTGTTGACTCTTTTCTTTAAATTTTTGGCCTTACCGATATAAAGAATTTTACCCTCTTTGTCAATGTGTTGGTATACTCCTGGTTTATTTGGGAGGGTCTTTAGTAAATTTTGAATGTGTTCGGGTGCCTTGGACATACGGTTAAAGATAAAAAAAGCCCGACTCTCAGGGAACCGGGCTTTTTAGCGTTTTAGGCTTGAAAAAATCTTTTAGCGTGCATCAACTATGGTGACCGTTCCGTTGACCACGTATTCATAATTATCGCTTGCATTGACCAATTTAACCGAGTAGAAATATACACCATCGGCCAAAGGAGTACCATTTTGGTTCGTTCCTCTCCAAGGGTTAGAGTTATCATAGAACGTACCGCTTTGCCAAACTCTGTCTCCCCATCTATTAAAGATGGTTACTTGGCTTAAATCTTCGTAGTCTTCAATGAACTGAATAATGAATTCATCATTCGTACCGTCATTATTAGGTGTAATAAAGTTCGGTACAACCACAGTATCTGGAACAGGTGGAACTGTGATAATAATAGGTAAACAGTTCGAATATGCTGTGTATTGTGTGTCATTCGGGTTTGTCGTTCTTACGCACACTCTATACTCTCCTGGGAATAATTCTGGAACGAAAAGCTGGTAAGTAGTATCTGGCGCAAGAACAGGATTCTGAGGAGATGCAACATTGTAGTGCAGGTACTCAGGCATCCATGTTCCGTTCACTTTTTCTTGGAGCACGACGGAGTAGCTATCTACTGGCCAAGCGTTGTAAGTGTTCCATTGTAAGTTAACAGGGATGGTATCGGGATCTACTATAGGTACAACGCCATTATCTCTTTCTAACAGAATACTGTGAACTTCATTTGAAGGACCCTGCAGGTCATCATTTAACTTCATTTCAACGCGATAATCATAGCTATCTTGATCAACTTTAATAAAACCAACTTGCGCGTCTTTGAAATCGTATTTGTATTGGTTGAAAACAGTTCCAACCTTATTCCATTGTGTCTGGTTAGGGTCTTTTCTGAAAATCTGCCATTCTTGGAATAAATAGGTTGGATACGAATTGGTATCTGCAGACCATTCTAGCACTGGGTTCAGGTCATTCTCAATGGTTACATTTTCTAAATCATAATCCGCAGAGAAACAACCCGTAACGTTAAGCTGAATAGTGTCAAACTCATCCATTGGGAAACCACATTTGTTTAGCAAAGTATTTCCATCATTACCCACCTTGGAGTAAAGGAAATA
>PXYR01000175.1 GCA_003023665.1 Bacteroidota bacterium | reverse complement strand
ATTCTGGAGCCGTTCCCAATGAAAAGATTACTTGGGGAAAGCTGAATGTCAATACCCCAAAGTTCATGATTGAATCAGATGCTACCATAGTGGCACCGTTGATTTTCGCCTATTTACTTGATTTATAACGATACTAAAACCTCATAACAATGAATAAGCCGCGCATAGTAAAAGACTATGAAAAATTAGACAGTACTACTCAGGAAATGATTAAGCTGGCCCATCCGTATGGATTTGAAGACCATTTGGTAAGTTTTACAAATAGTGAAGGAAGAAAGGTCAGCGCGTTGCCTTTCGAGACAGATGAAAAGTACTATTTAGTAAGAATGACAATCGCTGAAGCTCAGATAATCATTGAAGAAGACTTGGATTATGATGAAGATGGTAATTTGACCATAGAGGCCAAGGAAGAATATCAAGAGAAGTATGTTGACGAAGAATAGAACAGATCAACATTCTGTCTAGGTCGCTGTCAAGCACAGCAAATAAGTTGACTGCCGCAAATAAAACAGTGCTTTAGTCGTATTTACTCTGAGGAATCGGCGGCAGCGATTTGCTTGGTTAATCGTTTACATTGATATTTCAAATCCGTCATGCAATCAAAAAACATGAGAAAAGAGGATTTAGTATGCCCTGGAACAGTTTCATTCCATGTTCTTCCAAACCTTTTCATCCTATTGATTATTTGAATCATTTCGGCACATTTTTCTGCAAGCGCACTTGCTGGGTCTCCTTGATCTTTTAATTGTTCCATGAATCAATTCTTCACTTTTTCTGAGTCACATCAAATTGACAAACGGACCGACTATCAAAGCAAATACTTTTCAAGCCAAGTCGTTTTAAATTAATTCTTGCATCGTTGTTCTAAAATAATAAAAAAATCCGCATAGTTTAAAGCAAATTGTTCTTTTTGGTAAAATTGAGTTTTTAAACTTGTTTGAACAATTAATTCCATCTTAACCATTGCCAAAATCATCGGTAGGAGGTTTAATTATCGTGAAGATTCACTCTAATCATATCGAAGCAAGCTAAGCCTTAATTTTTTCAAGAACTTCAGAAAACACCCCCTTTATGCTAAGCACATTTAAAGGGAATTCTAACAAGACATGCAAAAAACTTAGGAAGAATAATGCAATAAGTCCTGTTTTGTAATCGTAGTAGAAAATCCCTAGAGAAAACGCATAGATAATTAATATCCAAGTCATTTTTTGCTTCGAAAGTGATTTACTCCAGCCAATAATGGACGTTTTTGAAAACCAATTGAGATAATGATATGTATATGCAAAAGCTATGAATATTTGAATTCTCAAGGCCATTTCAGAAAGTAGGTTAAATTGACCATCTTCCAGGGCTCCAAATGATTTTGCCAAAGAGCCGCTAACTGTTGCAAAACTGCTTTGAATGAATGTATTCAAAGTTTCCTTTGACGGCTGAGCTATCTCAACTATCTCAACAGGCAAATACATAATTACAAATGGTACCGTACCTAATACAAATACAGATCCTACGCCAGTTCGGCTCTTGGATTTAATGGATCCATATAGAATGAATAGTAGCGTGAACACGTAAACATGAATAAGTGTGGGGACAAACAAAGCCACATAAATAAGCCTGCTTGGTGAATAATTAGTCAATAAAAATGAAAGTATGCTCACACTAATTAAAAGTACAATGAGCGTTTTTGCATTCGTATAAAAAAGTAATCCTATTGCGAATAGGAAGGAACCTATCAAAAATGCAGATTCATAGCGTGCGATGAAATCAACGAACGATTGTACTGAAGGGTACAAGTTTATTTCAAAGTGATTGATGGAGGGCGATAAGGAAATCATTATTGCAACCAAAGTAAAAACCACAGCAAATTTTCTGTCAGATAGCATGAAAAAGTTCTTTTCTCTAAGCCAATTTATTTCCGTTAAGTAGTGAAGTGGTCCTAAAACTGCATATGAAAAAAGGAACAACTTAAACGGTATAAAAACAGCTATGATCAAAGACACCATCATGAAAATGATGTTTAATAAATCAATATTATTTTTGAGGAGCTCTTTCATTTTACCTAGTAAGGAAGAAAAATACCCCGTCCCAAGAAACTATTATTTCATCATCAGACTTTACAATGATATCCTGAAAAGGAGTTCCAGCACAAGAGGTATGAATAATTAAGATTTCGTTTTGATCAATCCCCAACTCACCGGCAGTTATTCCGTAATCAGAGAAATACGAATCTGTCAAAACCTTCTCTTTAGTCCAACCTTTGCTGTAAGTACAAAAGCTATCGCCTTCAAAGATTTTTTTGTAACTCTTGATGTTTTGATATTCGAAATACAATTGCTTATCAATGATTGCCTTTTTACCCATCCATTCCAATGCCATTTCTTCATCCATTGCACTCATGTCTGCAAACCCATAATTACTCACTATCCATTCATCTTTTATTTCAAAGGCAAGTGAATGGCAGTTTTGGAACAGAAGAATGGTTAGGGAGAGAAGTCCAGCTTGTTGTAGAATCTTTTTCAATCGGGGCATTTTTATTGAGGCTTTTAGAATGTTCTAAAATAGATATTCGGCGTCTTAATAGGAGAACCTCTTAAGATTCTTAACATTAAAAATGAGCGCGATTGAGCGAAAGTTTACAATCCTAAAATAAGTCCTATACTGCTCTTAGTTGTCTTCTTCATTGGAAGTTCTAAAACCAAAACCAAAGTAAATCGGACAAAAACTTCTCAAACTTGTTAAAATAAATACTCCTCCTAGAATTAATAAGGCTATTCCTATGACTCCTGTAATTGTTCCAGTAAAATAGAGTACACCAATTATTGCAGCGACTATAAGTCGTATTAGCCTATCTGCAGAACTCATATTTCTAATCATATTCTTGTAAGCTATTGATTTGTCAATATCTAAAGTACCGAGAATTTTACATTCAAGCTCATTTCTACTGATCATAAAGTATTTAAAATCTATATAGAGCCAAAAATGCATAAACAACATGAGTATAAACCCACATGTTGCACTCCAAAATAACGCCAATTCAATCATTAAACTGCTCTACTAGTCCAAAACAATCCCTATACATATTTCTAGTTGACTTGATTAATGTTTTTTTTCGATAACCTATTAGCCAAGCTTTCGCCCGCTTGAATTACCAAATGATTGGGTGTCTCTGGGGATAACTAGTATACCTTATTGGCACAAAGTCCACTTATTTTTTAAATCTATAATGTCCAATGATTGCATAGTCGAATAACATATCTTCCAGCACTTGCCCTCTGCCGATATTGTGAATGATCAATGGTCTATTACCAGTTGGTGATCTTTTGTTTGAAACGATGCCTATGTGGGTTAACCCACCCCCTAAATTCCAACAAACCACATCGCCAGGC
>PXYR01000038.1 GCA_003023665.1 Bacteroidota bacterium | reverse complement strand
ACGAGATTACCCGAATTACTTAAGTGTGGGTGTGCATTTTCATCAGAAGGCTGTCCATGAGTTGCCCATCTTGTATGCGCAATGCCCGTGGATCCATTTGTGTTGTGTGTCAAGGCCAGCTCTTCCATACCCTTAACCATACCTTGCTTTTTATACAAGGCTATTTCTCCATCTTGAGCAAGAGCAACTCCTGAGCTATCATATCCGCGATATTCAAGGCGTTTCAAGCCATTTACTAATATGGGGAAAGCTTTTCGATCTCCAACGTATCCAACAATACCGCACATAAGAACAAGTAGTTAAATTGATTTGATAGGCGAAAATAAGACTTCTTATTTACTACGCGTAAAATAGACATTAAATTCCGCAGGTATACTAGGGTGCATCCCGCCACCCAGAACAACTCGATGCAGGTTTCCACTGCTAGAAGCAGGTGCCAACATTACAGGTAGAATTTCTTCACGTTCATTCACAAAATCATGAACCATTCTGGTCACATTGAAGGTGTAATTAAATTCCCGGACGTCAGTCCGCGACACTATTCCTCCAGTTGAGTTAATTGCAGAGGTATAATCTTTTATTAATTGCTGTGTAGAATCTAAGTCTTGTATGACGATTAGAGAACTTGGAAACCTATACACCCCAGCCGTGCCTTGGAGTACATCAAAAGACAAATCAGCCTTATTGATAGAGTACTCTTTGCCAATTAAAGTATCCAAACCTGGAAATTTCAAATAGGTACGCACCCCAGAGCCACCTTGAACGTAGGTGAGTACTTCACCGTTTAGGGTATCCATCATATCGATGTCAAAACTTGCGTTTGAATAATCGTTGGTGAATAAGTTATAGCTCAAACTGGGGTCGCTAAAATTCTGTCCAAAAGTTAAATCAAAGACCTTTGCAACGGTATCATCAACACCCGTGTGGTAGTATAATTCAATTAAAGAACCAGAAGCTTCTAAGTTAAAATAACCGGCAATTGTAGACCCCATGCCTATATCCCGAAACCAAAGGCCAGGAACCTCTTTCACAAAATCTTCATTATCAGCAAAATGAGCTTCTCCATTCACCGCGGCATCAAAAATATGCTCTTGAAAATAACCTGGGTCAGCATCAAAAGTTAGGTAACCTACTAACTCATCAACGCCATTAAAAACAGTGTCACTTGGAGCCAAAGCAACCAAGGTATCCACAATAGAATTTTCATGATCTATTGAGCCGTTGGAATAATAGGAGATAGAATCTATTAATTCCGACGAGACAGGGCTTACTTCAAGATGAATTTGGTCTCCTTCTACGCCATAATAACCAGAATATGCAATTCGAACTTTTACGGAATCGCAAATAGTACCTGCACCAAAATCTGGTGAGGATTTAGAAAGAAGGATTCTTGAAACAAACGAGGCATTTGTCCTACCAAAAAGGGGATCATTATAATTCCCTAAAATTACTTGAGATGGATTTTTAGTACTAACACTATCCCAGCCAATGGTATAGGAAACAACTGGAAAAGTTAGCTTTTCACCTAATTCTGGGCGGTCATCCACAAATTTTCCTGAACCAATAGACCCATTGCCTCTCTCACAGGAGACAAAGGGAAAAATAGTTAACAGGACTACAAAAGAAATGAACTTATTCAACGTCGCTTTCTACGAAAAGTGATTCATAAACCTTAATTGCATCCTCCGGTTGCTCACCAAATGCTTTTCCATCAATCACGTCTACACCTACAGACTTTGCGTATTCTTCCAAGTCGTCTGTGTTTTCATCTCCTAAGACCACAAAATCAGCGTATTTGGCAGCCAGTTTGTGAAGGTCAGCAGTAGTTGGTGAGTCTAATCCTTCTGTTAGCGCCGGATCTATCTCATCAAACTCCATTCCTGCTTTGAGTTTTGGACCAAGACTTCCTTTAAATCCATTGTCGTATGCTGAGAATATCACTTTGGCATCCTTAAAGATTGGATTTTCACTTTGGAACAAACGCAAATACATTGGTACTAAAGCGGACATCCAACCGTGAACGTGAATAACGTCTGGCTTCCAGCCCAATTTCTCTACAGTATCTATAGCTCCTTTTGAAAAGAACAGAGTGCGCTCATCATTATCTTCAAATTGATTTCCGTCTGCGTCAGTGTATGTAAACTTGCGTTTAAAATACTCTTCATTGTCTATGAAATAAACTTGCATTCGAGCACCAGGTACAGAAGCAACTTTAATGATTAAAGGCATGTCCATGTCATTAATCACCACATTCATTCCGCTCAATCGGATGACCTCGTGCAACTGATGACGTCGCTCATTTATTACTCCAAAGCGAGGCATAAAAACACGAACTTGATGGCCACTTTCATTCGTTTTCTTTGCTAATGCCAAGGTTGTACTTGAAATAGAGTTCTCTGGTAGGTACGGGTGAATCTCTTGCGAGATAAACAACACTCTCTTACTATCCATACGGATTAGATGATTTTAAAACTAGAATGCAAAGATACCTTTTTTTGACTCTAATTCCTAAGAATAGCCTAGTTTTGAGCCCTTTTACGATGGAAAAATGACCGTTTTAAGAAGTCTTTTAGAATTAAAAACATGGAGGGCGCAGGTATCTGGAGAGGTTGGCTTTGTCCCAACCATGGGCGCATTGCATTCTGGACATGTAAATCTTATCATGCAGAGCATCCAACATTGCCAACACACTTTGGTGAGCATTTACATTAACCCCACTCAATTCAACAACCCAGAAGACTTTGAAAAATATCCATCAACTTTTCAAGAAGATCTTGAGCTTCTCAAGAGTTTAGGAGATGTTATCGTGTATTCACCAAATGAAAAAGACATTTATCCAAACGGAATCTTATCACGCTCTTTTAATTTTGGTGTATTAGGGGTATTTATGGAGGGATCTGGAAGACCTGGACACTTCGAAGGTATGGCCACGGTAGTTACAAGATTTTTTGAATTGATTGAACCACATTACGCTTTTTTTGGTGAGAAAGATTTTCAACAATTGGCCATAATCAAACATGTTGTGGCCCAAGAGAATTGGCCGGTGAAAATAATCCCTTGTGTAACGGTAAGAGAAAAAGACGGCTTGGCTATGAGCAGCAGGAATAAGCGCCTTAGCTTGGGGCAAAGAAATAGCGCAAAAGAAATATACCGTATCCTTCAGCAATGGATATCAACATCTCTCACTCTACAAGCCGACGTTTCTCTTGCCAAGCAGGAATTAATAGATTCTATCAATGCAATTGACTTTTTAACCGTAGAGTATCTAGAATTCTGTTGCGAAAAAACACTCACGCCCATTGGTAACTTTAAACATCAAGCCCCAATACGAGTTTTCACTGCTGTGATGTGCGGAAAAGTTCGATTAATAGATAACCTTCCTCTTTTTTAATCTACTTTTGCGCCATGCAAATTGAGGTTGTAAAAAGCAAAATACATCGCGTTAAGGTTACTGAAGCAGACCTTGACTATATAGGTTCAATTACCTTGGACGAAGATTTAATGTCTGCAGCCGGAATCATCACAGGAGAGCGAGTTTACATTGTGAACGTTAACAACGGAGAACGTTTTGATACTTATACGATTTCTGGTGGCTCTGGAACGGGTAACGTGATTTTAAACGGACCTGCAGCCCGTCGAGTTCAAAAAGGAGATGTCATCATAATTATTGCATACGCTCAAATGACCCCAGAGGAAGCTAGAGACTTTAAGCCTCAAATAGTTTTTCCAAACGAGTCAACCAATCTTTTGAAATAGTGGTCTTGAATATGAAAAAGGCCCTTAAGTATGTGCTCTTTTTAAGTATTGGCGTAGGGTTGCTATTTCTTGCCTTTAGAACTTCAGATCCTGCAATTCTTTGGGAGAATATCCGAACCGTTGATAGTTTAGGTTTATTGTTGGCACTTGGCATAGGGTTCATTGCAATTATTTTACGTGGAATTCGTTGGGTTCAGCTACTTACCTCACTTGGATATGAGGTTAAAGCTTCTAACGCGGTGGCGGCAGTTGCGTTCTCTTATCTTGTAAATCTTGTAACACCAAGAGTAGGAGAGGTGGCAAGATGTTCGGCAATTAACAGAACAGACAATGTTCCTCTAGACAAATTGTTCGGGACAGTAGTTCTTGAGAGGGTTGTAGATACGCTATTGTTTGGAATCGTTGTTTTGATTACTGTCGTTACTCAATTGAATCAACTCGGTAACTTTCTTGAACAAAGTGGCGCGGCAATTCCCGAATTATCTACGTTTTTTATTTCAAGCGTTTTCGTAGTATGCTTAATTCTTATTGCATGTCTTTGGGCTACCAAGAAATATTGGACCCAATGGTCCTTTACTCAAAAAGTACTCGTTTTTCTTCGTGGTATTTCTGAAGGACTGAAGAGTATCAAAAATGTAAATAACAAGCCATTATTTTGGTTTTACAGTATTGGTATTTGGGTATGTTATGTGAGCACTATTGTAGTTGGATTCAGCATAGTACAAGGTCTAGGCGACCTAGGATTAGGGGCCGCATTTTATATAAGCGTCGCAGCTGGCTTAGGGTATGTCATACCTGTTCCTGGAGGAATAGGTGCCTACCATTATTTAGTATCCAAGGCATTGACTGTTCTTGGATATTCAGGTGAATTAGGAAACGCTTTTGCCACCGTCATACATGGCGGACAGAGCTTGATGTTCATAACTACTGGTGCAATTGGCATGCTTATTCTGTATTTTGCAAGGAAGAAGTAATCCCCATGGCAAAAAATAAAAGCGTGTTTACCTGTACAAATTGTGGTACTGAACATTCGAAATGGATGGGGCAGTGTCAAGGTTGCAAGGAATGGAATACGCTTACTGAAGAAATTCAGACCAAGAAGAAACCTGACCCAAGAGCATGGAGCGGAGATAGTGCCTCTTCAAAACCCACCAAAATAGAGCAAGTTAAGCACTCAACTATTCAGCGTTTTCCTGTTAACGACATGGAGTTTTCCCGAGTTTTAGGCGGAGGCATTGTACCAGGATCTGTAACACTTCTAGGGGGAGAACCGGGCATAGGGAAAAGCACTCTTTTGCTACAATTGGCGCTGAAATTCAGTGGTACCGTCGCTTATATCAGCGGGGAAGAAAGCCCTTCTCAAATCAAGCTGAGAGCTGAAAGAATAGGTGTCGCAGAAAGCGACTTATTCTTGTTAAGCGAAACAAAAACGGAGGCGATATTCGGCCACTTAAAAAAATTACGGCCACATCTAGTAATCATTGATTCGGTTCAAACACTTCACGTTCCGCATGTAGAAAGTACTCCCGGTTCAATTGCTCAAATTAGAGAAAGTGCAGCAAGTTTTATTCGTTATGCGAAAGAAACAGGCACGCCGGTTCTATTGATTGGTCACATCAATAAAGAAGGCAGTATTGCGGGGCCAAAAATTTTAGAGCATATGGTAGATATTGTTCTTCAATTTGAAGGTGATCCTAATTTACTGTACCGTATCCTTAGGGCTCATAAGAATCGTTTTGGTTCCACACACGAAATTGGGTTATACACCATGGAACAATCCGGTCTAATTGGCGTAGCTAATCCGAGTGATTTGTTACTTACCAAACAGCACGACGGTTTAAGTGGAAATGCCGTGGCGGTGCTTTTAGAAGGCGTTCGTCCAATGTTGCTTGAACTTCAAGCGTTGTGTTCTACAGCCGTTTATGGAACTCCTCAAAGGTCCACTACGGGCTTTGATACACGAAGACTAAACATGCTCCTTGCGGTTTTAGAAAAACGTTGTGGGTTTCGATTAGGACAAAAAGACGTCTTTTTAAATATCACTGGGGGGCTTCGCGTTGATGATCCCGCTTTAGATTTAGCAGTCATTGCCTCTATCTTAAGCTCGAATGCGGACGAGCCCATTTCTCAAAAGGTTTGCTTTGCTGCGGAGGTTGGCTTAACAGGGGAGATTAGACCCGTTTCCAAAGTAGAACAACGAATTCGTGAAGCCGAAAAGTTAGGTTTTCAAAGAATTTATATTAGTGGACATCACCAAATTGAAAAATCCCACTACGACATCGCCATAGTGGGATTGAAAAGGATTGAAGAACTTGTAAAAGCTCAATTCTAGAAATAGAGTTATTCTGCTGCGTCCAACAAATTAGCTAATTCCGTTAAATCTGGTGTTAGAATAATTTCAGTTCTACGATTAATGGCCTTATTCTCAGAAGAATTGTTTTCTACCAAAGGAACGTATTCGCCGCGACCTGCCGCCGTAATACGTTTTGGATCTAGGCCCGCGTTTGATGTAAGTATTTTGACCACATTAGTAGCTCTCATAACACTTAAGTCCCAATTGTCTTTAACTTGACTTTGCCCGCGGTAAGCATCATTATCTGTATGTCCCTCAACAAGAACACTAACGTCTTTATTTTCGGCCAAAACACCAGCCAAATTCTCTAACGCAAGTTGTCCGTTAGTGGCTACTAGCCATGAGCCTGGCGCAAATAGAAGTGAGTTTTCTAAACTTACGTATACCTTACCGTCACGCATATTGACAGTAAGTCCTTTCCCAGTAAAACCTAATAAAGCGTCTGCTACTTTTTGACGAACATACTTTACTGTGCTGTCTTGACGTCTAATCACACCCTCTAATTCTGCCACTCTACGCTGGCCTCTCTCTAAAGCTCGTCGCTCTGTATTCAAACTATCTTCTTTTGCTTGAAGCCTACTTTGCATAATACTTAAATCATCCATTAAGGCCTTGTTTTCTCTGGCACTCGCGGCAATTAATGTACTGTTGTTGTCTAGTAAATAATCGTATTGTTTGGACAATCTATCATACTTTGTCTTTAGCGCACGAATCTCATCAAACTTCATAGTTGTATCTTCTTGAAGCTGATTCACCTCGCGACGTACATTTCCAAGAGTCCTTTCTAATTCTGAGTTTTCAGCCGCACGCAACTCACTCTTCTGTCTTAATTGATCAGTCTCATTGGACAATAGATCATATTTCTCTTGGAGCGTTTTATGAACCTTGGTACTCACGCATGATGTGCCAAGCAATCCTAAAAAGGTAAAAAGAACAATTTTTTTCATGATGTTATTTCAATTCTACAGCAACAGTCCCTAGGATATAAGAATCCGTCATTACTGCTGCGGTATAGATTCCTGGCTCAAGCACAACGGGAGCATCTGTAGCTCTATCCGCTGCTATACATACCTCAGCGGCATCTCCTTGATAAGTAATACTTGCAACGCCATTGTAACCACTGTTCTCTCCTGCTACTACAGCCATATTCTCCTCTGGAGCATCTACTGCCTTTCCATTAGGTGCAAACAATTTGACGTAAAGAGTACGTTCTCCTTCGCCCGCTATTCTATTTTTTGCAATAGTGATACAGACATTTATTCTATCCGTTTTCTTCGCGCGCTTAGTTTTTCTCTCTTTGCCACTAGATGTTATTCTTACTGCCGTGGCAGTAGATTGAGCAATGACCAACTGTTTTCCTTTTGCTACTGTATTGGATAGGTCATTGTTTTGGCCACTTAAGGCTTGATTTGCAGCAATTGCTGCATTTAGACTATCCGCTACTAATCGCTCTCTTAGCTTTAATTGAGCGTAAGCTGCGTTTGTGCTATCCAATTTCTCAACCAATGCGGCGTTCTGTTTTTTTAATGTACTTAAACGGTAACGGTAATTTGTTAATTTCTTACCGTTATTCACATTGACCGCGTTAATGCTGTCTATTAACATGCCCAAACGAGCAGTTTCTGTTTCAATGAAAGAGTTTAAACTATCGTTCTCTCCTATTTGCCCCATCAAATCTTCTTTGAGCCCGCTCAATTCAATGGTCAATTCTTGTTTTTCCAATTCAAGCGTATGCTTTTCCTCACTGCGTAAATAAAGCAATACACCTAATGCAATAACTCCTATCAACAACAGACCAATAACCAATCCTGATTTACCCTTATTTCCTTCTGAACTCATGGCTCTTTTTGATTTAACTTCTATAGAAACGAAACTACCTTAATCTAAGCAGAACTATCTAATGCATGTATTAAGTTTTTTAACAAGACTAGTTATTCCGCATCATTGCGTATTGTGCAAGACTACTTTAAGACTTAAAGAGCAAAGCATATGCCAAATATGTGTTTGTAGTCAAGCCAGATGTACCAAATTTGATGTATTACCTCATCAACGAATTTTTGACACCGTGGGCGCATCATTCCAAAGTGTTTTAATCAATACTGAAAGTACCAGTCACCTCTGTAAAAACCTCAAATATGGGTTTAACTACCGCCTAGGAATTTCATTGGGAAAATCTCTATTAGGTCCCTATCTGCAGTCCTTTTGTGAACGGGTAAATAAGAACCCAGTTTTAATTCCCGTACCTGTTTCCAGAAAACGTAAAAAAATGCGCGGTTACAATCAGAGCGAAAAGCTTTCTCAAGGATGCCTTCAATTTATTCTGGCACAAGGCTTTCACGCAACAATAGTAAACTTACTTAAGAAGGTGCTGCACAAAAGAAGTCAAGTGGAATACGGGACTTTTACAAGATGGACAAATCCAACAGGCAGCATGGAAGTACGAAAAAAAATAAAGCAACGCATTCCTGAAAATGCGTTGCTTGTTCTTATTGATGATACTGTTACTACAGGATCAACACTAATTCATGCTTCAGAAATCATTAGGGAACACTTCCCTAACCATTCAATACTCATTCTAGCCCTAGCCTTGGAGGTTTAATGACGAATAATTATTGATTTCTGAACTACGCCTCTATCAGAAGCAATCTCAATGAGATATGCTCCAGCAGATGCGCTGCTTAGATCATACGTTTTATTTAAAACATTAGACGATGGGTTAAATTCATCAATGAGGACTTCCTGTCCTAAATAATTAATAATTCGAACAGTGATTTCCGACTCCGAGCTTAACTCGCCGTTAATGATAATTAATCCTTGTGTTGGATTTGGATAAATCATCAAAGCTGCTATACCTCCGTTATCTTCAAGGCCAATACCGTTAATCTGGACATTGAAAGTTGTAGAAGCCGTATCACAATCACTGTACAAAGTCAACGTAACCGTATAATTACCATTAGCGTTATACGTGTGGTTTACAGTACTTCCCGTTCCGTTACTTGAATTACCATCTCCAAACACAATATTAAAGCCTGTATAGCTAGCACCTGTCCAATTAAAGCTTACGCCAGCGTTAGTCGCGGTAACAGCGCCCACATTGAATTGTGCACTACCAATAACAACATTAAAACATGAATCTGTGTTAAATTGATGATGGGCTGTGAAAGAAGTATCCCCTGGCGCACAAGCCTCCTTCACGAAGAAGTCATAGGTGGTTCCTTGATTTAAACCTGTTAATGCGGCACTTGCGGTGCTCGAAGTTCCATTGAACATTGTATTGGTACCTTGTTCTCTATAATCGTAGATAAAGGTTCCTGACCCACCCGTCCAAGTAAACGCAGCGGTAGATGATGTCACGTTGGTCAATGCAATATTGCTTGGCATAGGACATGAGACAGGAACACAATTGGCCATCAAAGTAGCTTGAGTACCTACAGCAAAATTTCCTGTTGTTACTGACGTGGTTTGCGATCCAGAAGCGTTTGACAATGTATAACTCACTTCTTGAGGGAAACTACCTGCTTGCGTATTAACGACCGTTATCTGTGTCCCACTACAAACTTGAAAATCAACGATGGAAGAACTTCCTGTGGCAAATGTAAAGGTAGGTCCCTGTTGTCCATTAAGGAGTAGACTAACCTCTGCACCATTCCATCCGTCACCCCAGGAATCGTACATACTCATAGTCCACGTACATAATTCCGTGGTATCACAGAGATTGGTACAGAAGGTCATAGGTCCTACCGTATCACTAACCCCATTAGTTCCGCAATCCGCTATCATGAATACATCATAACAGGAATTAGAGGATAAACCATTGATTGTAAAATTGTTTGAGGTTGTTGAACCGGTAAAGCTATTTGTAGTACCTGTTGATTGTGCGAATCCAACTGGACCCCATTCATAGACGAAAGTACCGGTATTGCCATTTGTATTAAAACTGAATGTAGCGTCATTTTTACCCGCTACAAAGGATAAAGAATGTGGCGTTGGACAAGGAGGTGGTGTACCCACATGAATATCGTCAATGGCCATATCTCCAGTAAATGAGCCACCATAAGAGCCACCAAAACGAATATATGTAGTCGCTGATGTATATCCAGTTAAGTCTACCACAGCATCCAAGTAAGGATCGGATTGATTGGCGTGCTGCTGACCACTGAGTGTATATAATGTGGTCCAATTTATATTGTCAGAGGAGACCTCCACCGTTAAATCACCCATTGTTGCCCCGTGCATGTGATACGCGAATTCAACCACAGCATTAGGTATTGTACTCAAATCAAATATGGGTAAATAGGCATACTCAATATTGTTAGATGTAGACCCTGAAGTTTCCAAATACAAGTAGTAATCTCCAGAATTTCCTGTCAACGGTCCTGTACCGAATGAGCCCGTTCCCATGCCGTCCCACGTCCAGCCAAATCCAGACAAATCAGTTTTGATACCGCTCCAACAAACGGGAATTACTCCGGCCCACGAATCAAAGTCTTCAGTAAATGGTGGTATAAAAGCACCACAAGCAGTGGTTAATGTTAGCGGACCGTTAGAAGGGCTCATGAATCCATTCGAACACAATTGATAGAAATAAACATCATAGGTTGTACTCGGAAGCAAACCGCTTAACCAATAAGGGGAAGAGGTTGTAGAATCCATTACACCAGTGCTTTGAGCGAAGTTTGGTGTAAACCCAGTAGGGCCATACTCTATATACGTAGTAACCCCTTGAGAAGTAAAGAATACCTCCGCTGAATCTATACCCACTGCACCTAAACTTAAAGATGTAGGAGGAATACATAATGGTGCATCTGTTACAGTAATCTCATCAATGTACACACCATTAAATGTTGAAGTAGTTGTGGAGGCTATAACTAGATATGAATCACTCATATTATATCCTGATGCTGAATCAATGTAAACAGTGTACTTGTTCCATGTTGCACCATTGGAAACACTAATCGTATCTATAACATTTAAGTTCGATAGATTAGTAGGACTACTTACACTTCCAATGATTACATCAGTTCCACTAGAAAATCCGGTATTGGCCATATAGAGGTCAAGTTGTTTGTTCCCGCTGTCTAATCCCATTATTGCGGGACTAATTAGTGCTTCAATAGCAGAATCACCTGAGTTGTACAAGAAATACATCTGATTGCCTACATACGGAGCCACATTAAACGTAGATCCAGAAATATAGCCGTATCCCTGAGCCCCAAGGTTCTCCTGATAATACCAACAAGAAGGTGCATTTGTATTGTTGAAGCCACCAGTTGAATCCGTATCAAAACTCTCATAAAGCGGCGTTGATGCTGCTACACAAGGAGTTAATATAGTGTATGGGCCGGCAAAGAGACTTGTTCCACTTGAGTCTGCGGTACAATCGTTCTGAATGTAAAAGTCATAAGCGGTATTTGGGCTAAGATTATATACAGTTACCGTAGTGTCATTTACGGACACCACCGTACCGTTCCCGGTTCCTTGATAAAAACCAGCTAGACCATATTCTACCACAAAATTAGTATCACTAGACATCCAAGTGAAAGTGGCTGAAGAGTCTGTGGCAGTTAAGCTAGAAAACATAGGAGCTGGACAAGCTGTGTTACAGTAAGAAGTAAATTGGGCCATTTGTGTGCCCACTGTAGTGTTGAATGTATTACCGTATGATGCCACATTCACACCAAAGGAGCTTACATTAAGTCCAATCTCACCGGGAAAGGACCCCGTTTGACTGACCTCAACAGAAAAAGTCTCACCAGAACACAAATAGACCGTTTCGGTATATGAAAATCCTGTGGTAAAGTTTGACCCCAAAGTATACTCTACACCTCCCGTTGCATTGAGAATTTGGATTTCCGCTCCATTCCAACCGTCACCGTAAGAATCCGTTAATTCAAAATCATACTGACAAGTATTAGATAATTGACATTGCAGCGTTTGGAAGTTCACGGGGCCTAAAGCTTGGCTAATAGAACTATCCGGACACATCTGATACACATAGATATCGTATGAAGTTCCTGTATCTAGACCTGTCAACCAATACGGTTGCGCACTTGGAATTACCATAAAACCAGGAGTAGAAGTAAAGTTTGGTGTAAAGCCTGCGGGACCGTATTCTAGATACGTTTCAAGACCGTTACTAGAATAGCTTACAAGAGCTGAATCAATACCGATGTTGGACACACTAAGTGCCGTTGGAGATAGACAAGAAGGACTGTTTAAAGTATCAATAATAATAGTATAGTCTTCTACAGCACCCCAAGTGAAAGAATTACATGGCCCTATGGTTGCGGAACTTCCTGCCTCCTCTTGCATCACTCTCAAAGTAGTTGAGCCAAGAGCAGCGCCGGGAGGAACTGTAAAATTAAAAGTCTGTGTTACCGTTGGCATTCCATCATAGGTGCCTAGCTGTTCATCTGGATCGTCAAAATCACCGTCAGCATTAAAATCTATCCAAGCAGCAATTGTTCCTGAATAGTTTCCACCACAAGTTCCCATCTCAATATCAATGGAATAATTCGCCCCCAATGAAATATCTGCGGAATACGCTAAAGTGAAATCTTGAACCCCAGTAGTACCGCAAGAAGAGTCTGTGTTAGAAATAGTTGAAGTATTACCAACGAGCACAACTCCGGTAATCTCTGAATCAAAGGTGGATGAGGGTCCAGCAGTACAATAACTTTGCGCGCTAGCTTGCAAGGTTACGGCCGTAAAAAGCAGTAGGACTAATTTTTTCATATTAGGTTTATTTTACTTGAGATAGTACAAATATCTCTTAATAATGAGAATCAAACTTCACGCTTAAAGTGAATAATTCAAAACTCTATTTGGTTAAAGCTATGCCTTGAATCTACAAAAAGCTGAGCCTAGAGATTCATAAACAATGCCACAAGTTACTTTTTCTCAAAAACAAAATTGTTCATATAATCTCTTAATTATAGACTGTTAATAGATAGGGAGTTAAATAATCGTTTGACTGAGCGTACAATGATTAGAATTAATGACCTTTAGACTATGATACGATTTGTACATATTGCTGCTTTAATAGCCATGGTGAGTTGTGCCGTACAGAGCAAACCAGAGGGTGGTCCTAAAGATGAATTACCGCCGGAAATCATTACACAACAACCGGATGCTGGAGCATTAAACTATACTGATGGTGTTGCTTGGGTTGTGTTTGATGAATACATACAGGGAAACTCATTAAGAGGAAATATTTCATCTAGTCCACCTCTGGAAAATATAGAGTTTGAAATCAAAGGGAAAAAATTGAGTTTGAATTGGGATCCAGATGAGTTACTAGAAGAAACAACCTACAGAATTTCTTTGGGTGATCAAATCGGTGATTTAAATGAAAACAATAGGGTTCAAAACCTTGAGTTTGTTTGGAGCACAGGCAGCTCCATTGACAGTATGCAAATCAACGGCCACGTTAATCAAAAAGGGGAAGGTACTTTTGAAGGATTATCAATTTGGTTATTGCCTAATCGTTCAGATTCAATACATAACCCAATGTTCAGCGCTGCTCCTAACAAAGAAGGCTACTTCACCCTAAAATATCTGCCCGCAGATACTTTTGACCTTTTTGTGTTTCAGGATTTGAACTTTGATAAGGTATGGAATGATGAAAATGAAAGCTTCGGGTTTTTGAAAGAGGTTGCTTCAGAAATAGACTCCCAACTTGTAGAAGTAAATTATTTTACAGAAAAGTTTGTTATGCCTGAACTAGATACCTTAGCAGTAGATTCTGTGCATCTGTTTCTAGACAGCGCTGCTGAAAATATGTTGGGTTTAGTTAGCTACATTTTACCTCCGTCAGCTAGTAATGTCAAAGTATTTGCCATAAACGGGGATATTGAACTCATTGACCTTAGCATCAAAGCGGGAAGCGATACTACCTACACGGATTATCAAAGGTGTTTACCCGGTAAATATGAGGTATTTGGATATATTGACGAGAATAACAATGGAAAATGGGACGGCCCTTCTTGGGAATTAAATTTTCTAGGAGAACCACTTATTTCGGGACAATCCTTTGAGGTAAAGGCCAACTGGGAATTAGACCAACCC
>PXYR01000174.1 GCA_003023665.1 Bacteroidota bacterium | reverse complement strand
GCACCTGCCTTACAAGCAGGGGGTCACTGGTTCGAATCCAGTATCGCCCACTTAAACAAACAAAAACCCCAGTAAATACTGGGGTTTTTTCGTTTTGGGTGTCCAAATGGGTGTCCGCTATTGCTTGATTACTTTAAAGTATTTGCTTTCATTTTCAGTTTGAAGCAAGAGCATATACATACCGTTCTCCAAACTACTTAAGTCATAACTAGGTTCAATTTTTCCTTGATCAATTAAGCGTCCTATTTCGTTAAACAATTTAAAACTGCCTTCTATCACAGGGCTTAGATATATGATTCCTGTTGTTGGATTTGGATATAAGGTTAAGGATTGTTCAACAGCTTTTATATCACGAATCTTAATGACACAAAGACAATCAAGGAAACAATAAAAATAAGTAGGATCAACAGGTTTTTTTTTGAAGGATGTTTTTCTAGTAATTTCTCCCTTTTTTTTCTAGCCTTTATTCGTTCCATCATGGAAGACATTCTCTGGCTTTCTAGTCTTCTAATCTTCCAATCTAATTCCCAATCTTCCCAATCTTGCATAATCCTTTACAAGATATAGAAAACCAATGGCTTTTGGCACGGTGTTCGTTTTGGAATTATTCTAGGTATAGAAAACAGAAGAAAGCTTTATATCATTCAAGGAATCAAAGCATATAATGATGCTTTAAAGAATGAACATTAAAAAACCCCGCACTAAGCGGGGTTTTTCATTTATTCTACAATAACTTTTTTCTCAATGGTCCCATCGCTATAGATGTAAACCAAGAGTGTATTGGTTTTTGGTGTTGTTTCCCTACCAAACAAGTCAACAACTTTGATTAATTCTTTTTGCTTTGGCGAAAGATTTTCGATTCCTAAAACATCGTTGATATCCAAGCCGGGTTTCCAGTCGTTGCGGAATTCCCACTTTCCCCAAGGAGATCCGGATGCATAAAATCCTGTTTTCCAATAGACTTGATCCTCAAACAAACAATTGATTGGATTGCCATTAGGCAAGACCGCCGAATCATTTTTTAGATATACGGAGACTGTCATAGAATCTGTAATTGCCACATTATGAGAAAAGTTACAAAACGCATCATCTACAATGGTGTCTTGAAATACTGTATTACCCTGTGAGTCTGTGATATGCCAAGCGAATATGTTGTTTTCTTGTGGGTGGGTTAAATATTGACCTGAATGATAAATGCTCAGCGCAGTAGTGTCGGAGCCTACATTTATAGTCATTCCCAATTGATCACAAGGCAGACAAGTTGTCTGAGCGTTTACGGACTGAAAGAATCCTAGGACAAAGGCAGCAGCTAAAGCATTTTTCATGTTTAAAATTTTTACGTTTTAGTATAATGTAAGAATACATCAACTATATTAAACGATCTCACGCCTAGTGGTGAAAATCAAATAAACCGGTCAATAGGGTATTAAATGGACTTGCCCTAGTGTAATTAGGAAACTAAGCTTAGCGAAGGGTTAAAATTTAATCCTAAAGTCTGCTTTACTTATTCAAATCCACTCCGCTAAAGTGCTTTTTCAAGATGTATTTAAATTCTCTACGTTTAAGTTGCAGTGGTATTAATTCATCTTCTGAATCTTCAACAAACAGGGTCTTACCAAAATGAGCATTCAATATGTCATCTAACCCATTTTGCCAATTAAGCGTTTTTACCGAACGATCATTATCAATGGCATATACCTCCCAGGCCTGCTCCTCTTTGCTGTATAGAGAGATAACCCAATGCCCTGCATATCTCTTGATTACCACGTCCTCATTAAGTTGGAGCACCATGGCGTCATCCTCGTCAGAGGCTATAATTAGTCGCTTCTTCTCTATCACAATGGCATCCTTTTGACCAAAAGCAGGGTAAGTGCCTTGAATAGATTTGGGAAAAGAAGGTAGCGCGGGCCACTTTATTGGCTGAGGATCTTCATAATAGACAGTTTTGCATGAAACTATAAAAACTGTTAATAAGGCAATAATGATTTTTTTCATTTTGAACACTTCTAGAATAGATGAAATGTACCCAATCTGTTGTGGTTTCAAGAGTAATATGAAAATTGTTGGACATCAATAGGTTAAAATTAACATTTCATTCTATGGAAGTCCTATAATCACTAACTTAACCTCATGAAAAAATTCTTACTTACCGCTTTGATTGTTTTTGCTAGTACCGCGGGCTACGCTCAGAAAATAGACGTTGATAAAGACTCCGGATTAATCACCGTTGATGGCCGCTCTTATGCCAAGCTAATTAAAGAGAATGCCCCGGGCCAGCTGGGGATCAACAAGAACTTCACCATTACGAATTTAGCTGGTGATGAGCTGCTTTACTTTGTGTTCACGCAAGAACCAGAGCGCAATAGAATGGGCTATGAGACTGGTAAGATTCTTACCTACTACACGCTGAATTTCATTAATAGCGGTGGAACTGGGAGAAGGAACGGAACCATGAGAGCCGGAGGAGCCGCAAAATTAGTTGCAAAAAACAAGCTCATCGTAGACGGTCAAATTGATCCAGCTGCGGAGAAGAAATTCTTACTCAAATACAGAAACCGTTAATTCATAATCATCTCTAAAGCCCGATTCTTAATCGGGTTTTTTTATGCTTTAGGTCAAAGCGATTCCAATTAAACTCAATGCAAGTTTAAACCATTCACCTAGTACAGGCGTTTAGACTATATGCGTGCTTTATTCTTCAGCCTAATGATGGTTTCAAACAATCCCACCCTTTTTGATTTTTCAAAAGAGTCTTCATTGCGGAATTGGGTTATTATTAATGACGGCGTAATGGGCGGTCTTTCCCGCGGCCGATTGGCGTTGTCCCCAGAGGGATACGGCAAATTCAGCGGTACCGTTTCTCTAGCAAACAATGGTGGATTTACCTCCATCCGTTGCAATCTAGCACCAACCGCTGTTCCCCAAGGAGCTAAAATCTCTATGCGAATTAAAGGAGATGGCAAAGCGTATCAATTTAGAGTGCGCCACAAGCCTATGGCCTACCAAAGTTATATCTATGACTTTACTACAACTGGAGAATGGCAAACCATTGAATTTCCCATATCAGAAATGTATCCAGAAAGACATGGTCGCAGGCTCAATATGCCTAATTTCAATCATGAAAAAATGTGCGAGTTCACCTTCCTTATTGCCAACAAACGAAATGAAGAGTTTGAATTATTTATTGATCAAGTTAATCTCACCAATTAGTATTGACCAAAGTTCACTTGCGCACCAAACTTAAGCATGTAAGCAGACTCCCAATCTTGAACCCTAACCAATCCAAAACCGCTATAAATATCTACCTGAATCCCATAGTACCATGGATTGGACTGAACTATTGACAAAGACCATCCGGTAGCCTGCTGCTCTCCGCTAAACAATTCACCCAAAACCTGAAATCCAACCGTGCTGTTGCGAATTCCCATCCAATCTATACGCATTCCCGCAGCCGAGTGAAAAGTACTCCGCATAGCCCATTCATCCCAACCAGG
>PXYR01000173.1 GCA_003023665.1 Bacteroidota bacterium | reverse complement strand
GGAAAAAGTTACCACTCATATCCGATGAGGTTGTGGACGCATTATGAATCTGAATGGCCAAAATATTGGCTCCTTGCACCAATATTTCTGAGATTTCATCTGAATTGAAAAACTTGGATTCGGGAATACCACCGTTGTATAAAACTGCTTCATGGTTCGCATTAGTCAATTCAGTATAACCTGGATTAAACGAATTGAAATTATTGGACCTCATGATTTCTATTCCATTGAGGTAGGCGATGAATCCATCATCGTAATCTGCATGAAATAGTAGTTGAGTGATATCATTCACGTCAGTAATCTGGAATTCTTTTCGTAGATATAAGGAAGGCGTTACGGCAATGATTGTATTGTCATCATTATCTCCGTAGCCAATACCACCTTGACCGGAATTCCAATTTTGGTCGTTAAAAGCCAGTGTGTTCCAATTGGCCCAATCAGAGGTGGGTGGTGAACTGCCTAACCAATATTTCCAAGTATTTTCCGCAAGCACAAGAGATTCCCAATGGTTAGGTAACCTCATGTTTTCTCTTCCTGAAGCACAAATGGTGAGTATTTCTTGACTGCCTAAATAGGTGTTCGGGAATTGCCACTTATCTAAATTATTTGGATTGTCACTTAAATAGTAGTCTGAAAGAAGCACCGAGTCCGCAGAATAGTTGTGGATTTCTATCCAATCTACGTCATCACCAAATTCATCTGTATACCCCCTGACACAATTAAATTCATTAATAGCTAATTGAGCTTGTAGTACGAAGCTATTAAGGATTAGAACGATTAGAAGTAAGGGTTTTTTCAAGGGTGTGAATTTTGTGAAACGTAAATATAATCAGGTAATTAGATATACTTGAATTATTCATGAAACTTATTAAACCAAAAACGCCCAGCTATAAAAGCTAGGCGTTCTTGTGGTGATGGACGGAATCGAACCGCCGACACAAGGATTTTCAATCCTTTGCTCTACCAACTGAGCTACATCACCCCCGAAAGAGGACGGCAAATATAAGTGGGTTCACCGATTTGGGAAAGGGTTAACGAAAAAAAGTCAACTATTTTTGTCTTCTATGCCTAAATTGCTTCCAGCTTTTGGTAAGAACTCTATGCGACCCATATTATTTGATCTAGGTAATACTACAGTAAAGGCTTGGGATACTGCAACCAATGAATTCTTCCGTTTGACGTTAGGGGAGTTTACAGAATTCCTTCATAATAGACCGGATCAAATGATTTTTGGTTATGCCACAGGTAATGATGCAGTTTTATCCGGGTTAAAAAATCCGATTCGTCTTCTTTCTTCTGAAGATTCAATGCCGTTAAAAAGCAATTATCAAGACATGTTAACATTGGGAATGGATCGATGGGGGTTGTGTAATTCCTATTTCTTAGAAGGAAACGATTCTTTTTTGCTCCTTACCATGGGAACTTGCATTACATATAATATTGTGAAAGAGGGCGTTTTTTTGGGAGGTGCTATTTCACCTGGTTGGGAAATGCGATTTGAATCCATGCATAGTATGACAGCCAATCTTCCAAAAGCAGCGCATAATAGGGATTCAGAATTGCTTGGGTCTACTACATTAGGAAGTTTGAGCTCTGGTGTGGATGTTGCTATTCAGCTGGAAATAGCTGCAATGACAGAAGCGTATTCCAATAGGTTTGGATTAAAAAAAGTATTCATTTGTGGAGGTCATTCAAATCGTTTGTCAAACCACGCAAAAAACTACATATTTGCACCCGTTAATTATGAACTACATGCCCTTCGGCGCCTCCATGACTATTTTTTTAAAAACGGTACGCTTTAAAGCTTTGATTTCAGTCGCCATTGGTTTGACCTTAGCCCTGTCAAATACGGTGATCGGCCAAACTAATTCGGTAAGTCCATTGAGTATAAATGGTTTTGGGGAAACTTCTTTTGGAGTAACACCAAATTACCTTGCAATGGGAGGCACGGGCATAGCGAATGTGGATCGATTCTCCATCAACATGTTAAACCCTGCAGGGTACATGAATATGGATTTTGCCACGCTCGAGATGAGTGGTGCACATAGGTCTTTCCGTCATAGAATAACAGATGAGGAAATTGACCAAGCAAATTTCAATACCTATTTCGATTTCTTTGGTTTTGGTTTCAAATTCAATGACTATTTCGCCGGTTCTTTTTCTGTATCACCCATGGCTGCAAAGGGTTATAGCATAAGCGTTGCTGATTCTTCAGATGATTTTGGTGTGTTTGAATACCGTTCCATTGGTACAGGCGGTTACGATAGATTCAATTTTGGGCTAGCATCGCAACCGCTTAAATGGCTATCGGTTGGCGTAAATGCCAAATATATTTTTGGTGAAATAGACGAAAGCAACAAAACCATTATAGCCAACCCAGATTTCCTATCCGTGAGCAATTCTAAGCAGACCGGTATTAGCGATTTCACCTTTGACTTTGGTACACAAATGAAGTTCAATTGGGGCGAATATCGATTTACGGCTGGCGGCGTTTATGCTTTGGGTCAAGAATTAAACGCACGTCAGATTACCTCTCAATACACCTTTATTAATAGCGGTATAGTGGAGACCCCTGTTGACACTTTGTTTTATAACCTAAGCGAACAAGGCAAGGCCGTGCTTCCCTCTAGCTATGGAGTGGGAATTGGATTGTCTAGGTCGCGTGCCAACGCAAGTATAAGTGCTTGGGATGTTTTAGTGGACTACAGGATGACCCAATGGGAAGAGTATCGTTCATTTATTCCAAATGGCGGTGCGAACCCTGGTTCGAATATGTTCAATAGTGAAAGAATCAGCTTTGGAGCAGCTATCGTACCGGCTTATGCATTTTCTTCCATGGGAAAAAGTAGAAATTATTTTGCCTTAGCCCGCTACAGAATTGGGGCTTTTCAAGAAACTGGACAGTATCAATGGGACGGCGTAGGATACACTTCTAGGGAGGTAACTGCAGGAATTAGCTTTCCAGTAATCTATAGATCTCTAGCTCCTGGTGAACAAAAGGCAAGCTTTTTGAATATATGTATAGGAAGAGGACAACGTTGGGATGGAAATTCGGCCAACCTGCGTGAAGAATATTGGAATTTTAATCTTGGCGTCACTCTAAATGATAAGTGGTTCCAGAAATTTAGATACAGATAAATAGTTGATTATGAAGCGAATAGTATTCCTTCTTGCCACAGTGATTTTTTCACTGAATGCAAACGCCCAGAGTATTTGGGGTAATTCAGTAGCAGATTCGGTTACGTGCTACGAGAGCTACAACATTTTTGGTTCATTTTACCAAAGCAAGGATTATGCGGCGGCATTTGACCCTTGGTTTAAGGTTTATGAAACTTGTCCAGCAGCAAAAAAGGCCACGTACATTTATGGGCCTAAGATTGTTGAGACCAAGATTAGTGCTACTGCTGATGCTGGCGAACGTCAACAATACGTGGACTTATTGATTGAGCTATATGACAATCGATTAAAGTACTTTCCGGGAAAGGAAGGGTATGTCCTA
>PXYR01000172.1 GCA_003023665.1 Bacteroidota bacterium | reverse complement strand
AGTCATGATTTGGTAATAGGCCTCATTGCTGGTGGAGATGGTGCGATTAGAAAAGCCGTAGAGAATGCAGAGGATGATTCCAATGGAGCTTGGAAAGACCTTTTGAAATATGAGATTACAAATTTAGATACCGTGGTAGGTATTGCTGCAAGCGGGACGACGCCATATGTCATTGGGGGTATTGAGGCTGCTAATAAATTTGGACTACTTACCGGTTGTATCACTTGCAATGCAGGAAGTCTTTTAGGACAAGCAGCCCAGCACGAAATAGCCGTGGTGGTTGGACCTGAGTTTCTCACGGGCTCCACGCGAATGAAATCGGGAACTGCGCAGAAGATGGTATTGAACATGATTACCACGACTGCAATGATCAAACTAGGACGAGTAAAGGGCAATAAAATGGTAGACATGCAACTTTCCAACGACAAGCTAGTAGGCCGCGGTACCCGCATGGTGGCAGAGGAGCTTGGTATTGAACAGGAATTGGCCAAAAAATTACTTTTAAAACACGGCAGTGTTAGAGCTGCAGTAGATTCATTCAATAATGAGTGCAAATAAGAGCAATCAAGACCTAATTGTCGCAGGTCTATTCAGACTGGCTTGGTCCTTCCCTTTCATTTTTGTGGGTCCATCTCTTTACATCGGTAAAGGAACTAGTGGCTCATGGTACTGGACCGCTATATCTATTGTATTGATGCTAGTAGCCGTTTTCTTGGCTGTTAGTGGACTTCGTAAGGTAATGAGTGGCTTCTTTGACGGAAAGTAATCAAATCTTAATGACCTGTGTAACTTGAATCTTTGCCCCTCTTGTTATTTGCAAGAAATAGGTACCTGCCGCAATGTATTCATGGGGCACCCATCTAAATTGGTACTGACGACCAGTAACTGTTTCGCTAGCAACCACTCGTCCATATAAATCCCTTAATTCTAACTGAATAGCTGTAGTATTATCATCCGGTAAGAAGAAGATGAGATGATCGGGAAATGGATTTGGATACACTACGATTTCAGTACCTGGATTAGAACTCAAGTAATACCTGGCAAACTTCATATTCGGAATCCCGTAGCCAATACGCTCATTTTTAGTATAGTAATGGGAACTGCTTACTTCCAAAGCTTTGATGATGTCCTGTGCAGAGGCATTAGGCGCACTTTCCCACAAACAAGCAGCTGCACCTGCAATGATGGGTGAACTAAAACTGGTTCCATTGGCGGTGGTAATGGTTCCATCCGGTCGATAGACATAGGCACCTTCTCCCCTTGCGCATACATTGGGTTTTATACGGCCATCTACTGTATATCCTCTTGAACTGAATCCACTAACCACACCGTATTGATTCACCGAGCCTACTGTCAAAATACTATCCGCATCAGCTGGCATGGTTATCTTATTCCAAGCGCCGCCACCAGCATTTCCAGCGCTAGTAACCACAAGCATTCCAGTTCTAGCTGCGGCAACCGCTCCCAAGGAAATAATACTCGTTCTTCCGTCTAAATCATTAACCGTGTAGTTATCGTTTGGATCATCAAACTCACTATACCCTAGAGAACTGTTGATGATATCTGCACCTATAGAATCGGCATATTCTGCACCAGCAATCCAATTGTACATCTCCTCTGGAGTTTCGCTGAGTTCTTTTTCTGTTTTAATCAGCACATACTGCGCCCAAGGTGCTGTTCCGATAAATACACCTTCTTTACTTGCGGCCATAGTACTAAGTACCGAAAAACCATGCGACGAACCCTGATAAACATTCGTACCACCTTCAACAAAATTCCTTGTGGCTATGACCTCACCGTAATCGCTGTAGTCAACTGCATTGGCACCAACAAAGCCAGCGTCCAATACGGCAATGAGTTTACCAACACCTACATAGCTTAAGCCATGCAGCCCTTCTATTAGTGAAATTTGATTGGCTTGATCTGCTGCTATACCGTGATCTAAAACAGGTTTTATTGTTGTTGTAGTAAACGTATGCCCACTTACGGGTACTATTTCCTTGACAAAGGAAAGTTCTGTAAGCGCGACCACCTCTTCAGCGGTCGCCTCAACGTAAACCGCATTTAACCACTTGGACTGTGGTCCTTTGTAGGTAACAATGTTGTCTATGGCATGTAGTCTTTCTGTAGATACGGGAAGATCAGATAGTTTTACCTTAATATTCTGCTTTTCACGACGAAGCAACGCGCGTTCCGACAAGAATTGATGAGGGTTCTGTAGCTGTTGCACATTTTCCTTAGCCGTCAAATAAACACTGTAAGAACGTGCTTCCTGAGCATGTACAGTGCTCAGAAACAGCAAATAGGCTATTGCTATTCTTATAGTTTTCATTTTAATAGGCTATTGTTCCACTTCCTACCAATTCATCCTCCAAATACCACGCCGCAAATTGGCCTGGAGTAATCGCTTTTTCAGGAAAGTCAAATTCTATGTACAGCGCATCATCTTTCTGGTGCAATGTGATATCAACCAATGGCTGGCGGTAGCGTATACGACCTCTGAAGCGTGCTGTTTTTCCTGCCTCTAGCTTCATATCTTTTCTAACCCAGTGCACTTCTTGATTAATAATCTTCAGTGCGGTTCTGTATAATCCTGGATGATCATCACCCTGACCTACATAAATAGCATTAAACTCTGTGTTTACCCCGAGTACAAAAAGCGGTTTTGGACTGCCGCCAATATTTAAACCTTTGCGCTGACCTACCGTGTAATAATGAGCACCATTATGCTGACCTCTTTTGTTGCCGTGTTTAGGATGAAAATCATAAGGTGCCGATGCCATTTCTAATGAATCTCTCTCTGAATCAAACAACTTTGAATCCGCAGGAATTTCCCACACATTTCCCGGTTTTGGCTGCAATTTCTGTTGCAAAAAATCAGGCAAACGCACTTTTCCAATAAAACACAACCCTTGACTGTCTTTTTTTTCAGCTGTCGCTAAACCTGCTTCTGCAGCGATCTCACGTACTTTAGATTTTTGCAAATGGCCAATGGGGAACATGGCCTTACTGAGTTGTTCTTGATTCAGCTGACATAAAAAGTAACTCTGGTCCTTATTAGAATCAAGTCCACCCAAAAGGCGATGTACCTGCTGGCCGTCTTTCTCAATGGTCTCCTTTCTCACGTAATGTCCGGTAGCTACAAAGTCTGCCCCAATAGACATTGCAGTCTTTAGAAACAGATCAAATTTAATTTCACGATTACACAGAACGTCAGGATTTGGTGTTCGACCCCTTTCGTATTCGCCGAACATGTAATCAACTATGCGTTCTTGGTACGGAACACTCATGTCGATGACCTGAAATGGAATGCCGAGCTTATCCGCAACGAGCATGGCATCATTGCTGTCTTCAACCCAAGGACATTCATCGTGAATCGTCACAGATTCATCTACCCAATTCCGCATGAACAAACCCAAGACATTATAGCCTTGTTCTTTAAGCAGATAGGCAGTTACTGAAGAATCCACACCACCGCTTAAACCAACAACTACAGTAATTTCTGAATTAGGTCTACTCATTGTAATTGGTCTCACTTTCTAGTGTGCCGTATCT
>PXYR01000037.1:1092-14473 GCA_003023665.1 Bacteroidota bacterium | reverse complement strand
GGAACATATGCCTCCTGAGCTTGAAGAGAAAAGGTTAAGTTCAGGACTAAAAACAAAGCAAGAGTTATTCTAACTTGCACCAATATGAAAGAGGCTTTTTCCATAGCACAAAAGATACGAAAGTCAGGCGGTCCATCTGTTATCAAACCGCTGCTTAGACTGAGTACTTATGCCACAGCCTTAGGTATGGCACTCGTTATTTTATCCATTACTTCGGGAAAAGGCCTTCAAAAAGCAATTAACGACCAATTCCGGTCATTAGAGGGGGACATCAACATAAGTGAATATTCTGTTAGACGCACCGGAGATAATGGCGCCATTCTTCTGAGCGACTCGTTAAAAACTGTTTTCAGTGAAGATGATTTAGTGGAAGATATTTATGGTGAAATCAGAAAAGCATCACTGGTGATTAACCCACATTTAGACGTCTTTGAAGGCATTGAAATCATTGGTTACGATAGTTTAAAATTGCATTCGTTCCTGAGCGATTTTTCAACTAATTCTACACTTGACTATTCCAGATACGGCATCTATGCATCTTCCACCCTTCTTTCTAAGTTGGCACTTTCTGTTGGAGATACCGCTGTTTTAGTTGCCATTAAAGACCAGCAAAGTGCACCGCGATTGAGGGATGCTGTTGTGCTTGGTGCTTTTGAAACAGGTTTAGACGAATTCAATACCAACCACCTAATAATGAATATTAGCGATGTGCGAAGGTTAAACGGTTGGCGTAACGACAGTGTAACGCATTATAGCGTACTGCTTCAAGACAGCGAAAATAGAACTACCATAGCTGCTTATTGGAACGCTGTAGTTCCGTATAATTTACATGTACAAAGTTTAGAGTTTAAGCACCCAGCCATTTTTGGTTGGCTAGAACTTTTTGACACCAATATTCTGCTTGTATTGAGTATTGTGCTCATTGTTGCTATTGCTAATCTATGTATTGCACTTTTAGTCTTAATTATTGATAGGACCCGAATGATAGGCACATTGAAAGCCATGGGTGCCGCGGATTCATTGATTCTTCAAATATTTATGTGGCTTAGCATTCGTATTCTCATTCAAGGATTACTTTGGGGCAACCTCATAGGTCTGGGAGCGAGCTTTATTCAAAGGCACTTTGGTCTTATTAAACTTGATCCTGCTACCTATTACATTGCAACTGCTCCAATTTACTTCGACTATTTCTGGATCATCTCAGCAAATTTAGCGTTCCTCGTAGTTGCCTTTATAGTTTTGCGCTTCCCTGTTAGATGGATTTCTCGATTAGATCCTATCAAGAGTATTCGTTTCTCTTAATTCCTCCGGGTTCATAAAGAGACTTGCGTATCTTAGGGGCAACCCAAAAACTAATTTATGCGTCCTATTTACGACAGCATCCTAGAGACTATTGGCGACACGCCAATGATTAAATTGAATAAAATCGCAGCTGACTTTCCCTGTCCAGTCTATGCCAAAGTAGAATATTTTAACCCTGGTCACAGTGTCAAGGATAGAATGGCGCTTAAAATGGTTGAAGATGCCGAAAAAAGAGGTGACCTAAAACCGGGCGGTACCATAATAGAATGTACCTCTGGTAATACAGGTATGGGATTGGCTTTAGCTGCAATCGTCAAAGGATACAAACTCATTTGTACCCTCAGTGATAAGCAGAGTAAAGAAAAGATGGATATACTCAGAGCCATGGGTGCTGAAGTCATTGTCTGTCCAACCAATGTAGCCCCTGAACATCCAGACAGTTATTATAGCGTAGCAGATAGGCTTAATAAGGAAATTCCAAATTCATTTTATCCCTATCAGTATGACAACTTAGGAAATCGTATGGCTCATTACGAAAGTACTGGACCAGAAATTTGGGAACAGACCAACGGAAAAGTCACCCACTTTGTTGTGGGCGTTGGAACAGGCGGTACCATATCCGGTGTGGGTAAATACCTCAAGGAGCAAAATCCAAATATTAAAATATGGGGAATTGATACGTACGGTTCGGTATTCAAAAAATACCATGAAACTGGTGAGTTTGATGAAAAAGAGATATACAGCTACATCACAGAAGGGATAGGTGAAGACATCTTACCTAAAAATGTTGACTTTGACGTGATTGATTACTTTGAAAAAGTCACTGACAAAGACGGCGCCTTGGCAACAAGAGAACTTGCCAAAAAGGAAGGTCTTTTCTTAGGTTACAGCTGCGGATCCGCATTCCAAGGACTTCGCCAATTGAAGGAACAACTAACCCCTAATGATGTGGTGGTAGTTCTTTTCCATGACCATGGGTCACGATACGTGGGTAAAGTTTACAATGACGATTGGATGCGCGACAGAGGTTTTTTAGCGCCAACCAATAAATTGGCGAAAGATCTCATTGATGGTCACAGTCACCTCCCATTAGTTACCGTTGCTCCCACTGCACCGTTGAGTAACGCTGCTTCATTAATGAAGACTCATGATATTACTCAAATACCAGTTATTGAAGGAGGAAAGGTTGTTGGATCTATTGACGATCAGTGCATCTTAAATTGCATGCTAGATAATCCAAATTCAAATACGCTTATTGGTGAGGTGATGAGTGAAGCGTATCCAGTAGTTGATATTACTACAAGTATTGAGGATGTAGCAAGAATGGTAAAAGAAGGTCATAGAGCAGTTTTAGTTCAACTTGAAGGCGGTTATCACATTATTACTAAACAAGATATCATCACCGCTATGAGCTAAGTTGCTCGCAGCAACGAAATATCCGCCCAACATGAATCCAAAAAAGAATTCCTATCAACTGCCTCTAGCATTAAGTCCATTACTTATTCTCATGCTACTGTTATGGTTCAATGTAGGATATGTTTATGGAGATGATGCCTTATCTGGTTCAAACCAAGTTATTCTTTTGCTGTCTGCGCTTATAGCAGGGGCAATTGGTGTCATTAATGGCACAAAATCCCAAGATATCTTTGACAAGATTAAAGCGAACGTTAAGGACACTTCCAACGCTATATATATTCTCATTTTAATTGGTGGTTTAGCAGGAACGTGGCTTGTAGGAGGAATTGTACCTGCAATGATTTATTATGGTTTAGAGCTAATCAACGCCACTTTCTTTCTACCTACGGCAGTCGTAATTGCTGCATTGGTAAGTCTAAGCACGGGCTCCTCCTGGAGCACAACTGCCACCGTAGGAATTGCATTGATGGGAATAGGACAAACCATGGGAATTCCTGTTGCCATAGTAGCAGGCGCGGTAATCTCAGGCGCCTATTTTGGGGATAAATTGAGTCCGCTCAGTGATACAACTAATCTTGCGCCAGCTATGGCCGGAACGGATTTATTCACGCATATCCGTTACATGCTTTACACTACTGTTCCTAGCCTACTTATTTCATTAATTCTTTTTACGATAATTGGATTAAAGTATGCGGAAGGGGCACTCAACGCGGAAGAAATAGCCACCGTTCAAAATTTAATACAGGAGACATTCAACATCACACCTTGGGTTTTTGCAGTACCTATTGGCGTAATTGTTCTCATTTCTCGAAAAACAGATGCCTTAGTAGCTATAGCTATGGGTACTCTAGGCGGCTTAATTATGGCCTTACTCTTTCAAGGTGAAGTAATGACTATTCTTGGAAATGGAGAATTTCCACGTTATGAAACTGCCCTTCGCAGCGTGTATGGTGAGATTGCTATTCCAAGTGAAAATGCAATTCTTTCCGATCTTCTGAGTAGTTCAGGGATGTCTGGGATGATGGGAACCGTATGGCTTGTATTAAGTGCAATGGCCTTTGGCGGTGCAATGGAGGCCTGCGGGTTTCTTACCATTATTACAAACGCGATTGTGGGTCTAGCAAAAAATACGGCATCATTAATTACGAGTACGTTAATAGCCTGTGGTGTATTAAATGTAACCGCTTCAGATCAATATCTCGCTATTGTAGTTCCTGGTAGGATGTTCAAAGACGTTTATAAAAAAAGAGGGTTAGCTCCTGAAAATTTAAGCCGCACATTGGAGGACAGCGGTACGGTAACCTCTGTACTTATTCCTTGGAATACCTGCGGGGCGTACCAAAGTTCTGTTTTGGGAGTTGCAACAGGCGATTACTTTATTTACGCCTTCTTTAATTTAATTTCACCCATAATGACCTTGATTTACGCCTGGTTTGGAATTAAAATTCAAAAAATTGAAAAATAAACAGCTTGGCTTAAAAGAAAATTGGCCGCTGTTTTCTCTTTTAGTCCTCATGAGTGCATTCGTGGGATCTATGGTAGGTTTTGAGCGAAGCCTTCTCCCTGTAATAACCTCAAACTGGAGCCTTCCTGAAGTCCAATCTTCCTTGGTAATGGTGGCAACCTTTGGAATTTCCAAGGCAGTTGCAAATCTATTTACGGGCAACCTACTCATGAGCTTAGGTCGAAAATGGACGCTTGCCTTGGGGTGGCTCATTGCCGCTCTCGTCCCTTATTTCTTGCTAACAATGAATGCCTCTTGGATGGCGATTGCAGCAAATATCGCGCTTGGTTTAAGCCAAGGAATCACTTGGTCTACCACAGTAATCATGAAAATAGATATCGTAGGCAAAAAATTAAGAGGAACGGCAATGGGACTTAACGAAAGTGCGGGATATGTTGCTGTTGGCTTGGCATCTGCGATAGCGGCATCTTTCATGGATTCCGATGGTGATTTTCGTTTTATCCTATTTGCAAGCGGTCTTATCGTGGTAATTGCTTTAGTCCTATGTCTGCTTTTCCTCCCAGATACCAGATCTTGGGCCTTGATTGAAGCAGAAGAACATGAACATTCAGCGGGAGCACCTTCTAATGTATTCTTACATACCACAATAAAAAACCGTGACTTGAGAAAAATTAGTTTTGGCGGTATGGTCAATAATGCCAACGATGGTATTCTTTGGGCCGTGCTCCCTGTTGTTCTTCTATCCCTCAATACCTCCTACACCACTATAGGATACCTTACTGGAATTCATGCCGCTTCTTGGGGAATTGGTCAATTATTTACCGGACCACTTTCAAATAATGGCAATATCAATAAGCTTTGTGGGTATGGGATGTTACTACAGACCACCGGATTGTTCCTACTCCCTGTTCTTACTCTTGAAATATTCCCTTACTTACTTATAGGCATAGGTACTGCTATGGTGTATCCTACCTTCTTAGTGGGAATTAGCAACTTTAGTCATCCTTCTTGGAGGCCTAAGGCACTCGCAACCTATAGATTTTGGAGAGATATGGGTTATGTATTTGGTGCTTTTGCAGGTTTTTTAGCAGCCCAATCGAATTCACCTTGGACTGCTTTTATTGCCATTGGAATTCTAACTATGGTCAGCGGCATGACCTTTTTACTTTCAAAAACTTTGTAGAGAGGCATAAAAAAAGCCACTCGGATTGAGCGGCTTTTTCTATCTATATCTCTATTGGTTACTTTATTATTTGAATTCTTTGCTGGAACAAATCTCCATTGTTCAATACTTTCAGTACATATGAACCGGCACTTAAATGACTAACATCAATAGTTTGATTGTTCAGTCCATTAGCGTTTAATTCAACTGCACTGCGACCCAAGGCATCTATTAAAGAAATATTTCCTTGCAAGCCTGCGTCGCTTTCCAACGTAATAAACCCTTGAGCTGGATTGGGATATACTTTCACATTTAATAAGCTCAATTCGTTAACACTTAATGCTGCTTCTAAGGAACTGGTATAAGTATCTGAATCACCACAACTATTATAAACAGTCAAACTCACCACGTAAGATGTTGTATTCACTGCATAAGTATGTAGTGGGTAGTTAGATGTTGAATTCGTATTACCGTCACCAAAGTTCCATAAATAGCTGCTTCCTCCAGTTGAATTGGTTCCGTCAAATTGTACCTGCATACCACCGGCACCGGCACTCAAAATCATTGCTGAGAAAGTAGCGGTTGGCTGCACACAAATGGTTATATAGATGGTCGAATCCGCTTGATCACCGCAGTTATTAAAGACTTTCACATTTACTGCAAAATTTCCAGAACCAGAATAGGTATTGGTTACTTGCAAGCCGCTACCGGTATTTCCATCACCATAAGTCCAATACGCAGAATCGGCACCAGTAACTCCCGATGCATCAAAGTTTACGTCGAATACACTTTGGGTATAACTGATTGCAGAAAGATCTAATTCGTCACAAACAGTCAATGTATCCTTAAAGTCTTTGCTCTGATTACAAGAGTCAGTTGCGGTAAGCGTTACGAAATAAGTGCCACCAGTTGCGTAAACATGCGTTGGCGCAGCACCCGTACCGTTATTTCCATCTCCAAAGTCCCAAGAATAAGTCAACATAGTACCCGTTGATAAGGAGGCATCAAAGTTGACGCTTAAGAAGTTATCCGCATAAGTAAATTTAGAGGTCGGTGCAGGACAAGGTGTACTACAATTACCCGAGCCTTGGAATTGCACCCCGGCATTCAAATTCCCTGCACTAACACTTGAAACTACAGTACCCGTTGGATCTTTAAGAGTATATCCACATTCATTATTCCATTGTCCGTTATCAACAAAGACTAAATACAGTGTGTCTCCATCACAAATATTCAACGTAAAGGTTTCACTCGTACCCAACGCTCCACTCGTGTTACTCATGGTATAGCTGGTAGTAATCCCGCCCGTAGTAATAGCAAGCTGATGGAACTGCGTATTCTGTCCGTTTGCTGCCCAACCATCACCAAAGGTATCGGTCAATTCAAGAGTGTATGAACAGCCACCGACACAGCTAAGAGTACCTGCTGTAGCAGGGCCCACCCATTCACTCACATCACCAGGACCACAAGAATCTCTGACATAAAAGTCGTAAGAGGTTCCCGGTGTAAGCCCAGTGACTGTATAAGGATTGGTTGTAACATTAACTATGGTTCCCGTTCCTGGAGTAAATCCAGGTGCGCCATATTCAACTTGCCAAGATGTAGCACCGCCAGTAGTCCACGCCAAAGATATGTCTGTTGTGGATACCGTAGTTGCTGTTAGCAATGAAGGGTCCGGACAAGTTGGAGCCTCATCAATACTCATATCATCAATGGCAATATCTCCAAATTGTGGATTGTTACCGCTTGACTTTGTTGAAGTAAATCTAATTTGTATGGTCTTATTTGCATAAGCACTCAAATCTTCAACGACTTCAATCCAATTATTTCCTTGATTCCCTGAAATCGAATCCAAATCAATCCAAGTGCCCACAGCAACGTCTTGTACAGCCCAAACTAGTGTGCCTTGCGTTCCATTGCCTTGAGCCCACATGTGGTACCAGAATGTCATTTCTGGAGTAGTAAGTGCACTAAGGTCTATACTCGGTGAAGTCAAAGTAGCTGAAGGTGTACCGTTAGAAAAACTAGCCTCTGTATAGACATAACTACCAAACCCAGTGGTATGATCACCTGAAGGACCTGTAGGGCCCGTTGCCGTTCCACCTGTGCGTCCTCCCCATCGGTAATTGGTATCTGTATCTGTTCTTGTCCAACAAGGACTTATAGTAGCACCAATATTGTGTCCTTGACCATTATCAATACCGCCGTTAAATCCATTCTCAAAATCTTCTAAATATGGCGCAACGGCAATACCACATGAGGTTGAAGCAGAATATGGTCCCGCCCAATCGCTTAAATCCGTTGCACTACAGGAGTCGCGAAGCCAAAAATCATAGAAGGATGATGGGTTAAGACCCGTTACGGTAAACGGATTAGTAGTGGCGTTAACAATGGTACCTGTGCCCGGAGTAAATCCAGGTGCACCATACTCAATTTGCCAATTGGTTGCACCACCAGTGGTCCAACTTAAAGTTATGGAAGACGTTGTGCTCGCTGTACTAGCTATAGCCGTTGGTTTAAAACACGTTGGTGCATTGTCAATTTCTATATCATCAATAGCCCAATCTGATTGCGTTGAATTAAAACCAAACGCCGTACCTCTAGAGGCAGTAAATCGCAATTTAATGGTATCCCCTACATAGTTTATTAAATCCACAACCGATTCTTGCCAAGGATCGCCTGGACCGGACTGAAGTGCGTTATTCGCACTGTTAATCGTTAATTCTAGATTCCAAGATGTACCATCAAATATTTCAACTTCCATCTCATCAATATTCCCTCCTGCCGCATGCCACCAGAAAGTTAATTCTGGTGTACTAAGGGTATCCAAATCAATTTCCATTGTAACCATTTGAGCTTCTAAGTCTCCATTAAAGTTGAAGTCTGCTTCGGTGTATCCGTATTTACCCGAACCCGTTGTATGATCTCCGGACGGACCTGTGTTACCTGAAGGTGTAGCTCCTTGCCCAGTCTGCCAGAAGTAGGTTGCTGAAGTTCCTATGGTGTAACATGGGTCAAAATCACCCGAAACGACATCGAACCCTACACCTTCAAAATCTTCTGTCCAAGGAGCAGTTTCCATACCGCATAGGGTTGAAATGGTTATAGGTCCTAGCCATGGACTAACATCTCCCGGGCCACAAGAATCTCTTACCCAGATATCGTAAGAAGTATTAGGTGCAAGCCCAGTGAGTGTATAAGGATTACTACCGGTAGGAATTATAGATCCTGGAGTATACTTTATCAACCAGTTTGAGGCACCACCGGTGGTCCAACTTAGGTCAACAGTAGAACTGGTAACATTGGACGCCACCAATAATGAAGGTTTTGGACAAGTGGGTTGTTCATGAATATCTACGTCGTCTATACTAATATCCACTTGGTTGTTAAAACCTTGGTATCGATGCGCAATAAATTTGATTTGAATGGTATCTCCAGCGTATGCACTGATATCAACAATGTTTTCTTGCCATGGATCGTTAGAGGCGCTCTGTTGAGCTCCTGAAATAGTCTCTAGAGTGGTCCAATTCCCACCTACAGAACGAACTTGAACCACTAACTTATTGATTAGTGAACCGTACATGTGGTAATAAAAAGACAACTCCGGAATAGTTAATGGACTAACATCTACCAATGGAGATACTATTTCAGAGGTAAAGACATTACTACCACCAAATCCAGTGTTTGCCTCTGTAAATATGTAGCCACCGCTACCGGTAGTATGGTCACTTGACGGCCCCGTATTATTGCTATGATTCGTTGGAGGTCCAGCCTTCCAGAAATATTCTATGGTATCATTTCGCTGCCAACATCCATCTATGGTACCGGGCGTTTGATTCGTTCCCGTAACCCATGAAGTGGAGTCAAAATTCTCTGTATATGGTGCGGTATATGGATTACAAAGTGTATTAAATGTGATTGGACCTATCCACATGGAGGCTCCAAGAGCTCCACAAGTATCGCGAACATATGCATCATAAGTAGTTCCCGGTAGTAGCCCAGTAGAAACACCCGTGGTGGTGGTTAAATTGGTTAAGCCGCTAGACGAAGGTGAGAAGCCTGTTGTGCCCACTGCCAAATTCCAAGTTGTAGAACCACCAGTAGTCCAAGTAAATGTGGCAGTTGTTGATGTTACATCCGTCAATGCAAAGTTGGATGGGTCCGGACATAGTGGCTGATCCTCCACTACTACTTCATCAATTGCGATATCTCCTTGTGAACCGTTACCCTTAGTTGCAGACCAACGCAATACAATGGTATCTCCGGCAAAACCACTTAAATCAACTTCTTGGAAATTCCATTGATTTCCTTGATTTCCTGATTGCGTAAAATAGGTATCCCAAGTTTGTGTTGAATCCACCCATACTTGAAGTTTCAATGTATTAACAAAGAATCCACGCATGTGATAATTGAAACTTACTTGAGGTTTCAAAAGTGAACTCATGTCAATCAATGGACTTTCAATAAAAGCTTCTTGATTAGGCGCACCAGATGAAGCCTCTGCATAGATGTAATTTCCTGTTCCGCTTATATCCGTAGTTGGACCTGTTTGACCCGTGGTAGTAGTACCTGAACGAACACCCCAAGAGAAAGCAGAAGAAGGCAGTGTATCTTTTTCAGGAGTACGTACCCAACATGAAGCCAATGCATCAAAGCTATTGTATACACCGCTGCCAGATACCCAGTTAGTAGAATCAAAATCCTCACTCCATGGGGCACTTAATGGTGTACAGTGGGTTGTTCCTAAAATTGGACCAAACCAACCTGATTTATCCAATGGTCCACATACTTCCCGAATCCAAAATTGATAGGTAGTACCACTGGTTAGACCTGTTACTTCCTTAGGATTGGTTGTTGATGAAATGGTTGTATTAGATGGCGCACCTAATACAGCTCCTGGCGCACCGTATTGAATATCCCAAGTGGTTGCATTCACTGCTGTCCAACCTAAGGTTATACTGGTCAAAGATCTACTCAAAACTGCAAGATTAGAAGCGTCGGGACATGTGGGTGCTTCTTCAAAACCAAAATCATCAATTGCTATATCTGACTGATTTGCTTGACCAAATCCTCTAGAAGCAGAAATCCTTACCAAAACGGTATCATTAGCAAATTGACTGAGTGTATAAGATTGCAGTAAAAACGTATCTGTCAAAGCAGTTTGTTGTGGTCCATTGAGCGAGCCAATATTAACCCAACCCGTTGATTTAGACCAAACTTCTGTTTTGAGCTCATTTACTTGAGCCCCGCGCATATGGTAATAAAAATTCAATTCTGGAGTAGTTAAACTGCTCAAATCAATTAATGGTGAGGTAATCTGTGCAACACTCTGATTTTGAGCACCTGAAGCTTCAGCATAAAGGTATTGGCCCGATCCGCCTCTACCTGAAAAAGGTCCTGTTCCCGGAGTAGCTGTGCTATCATCTGCCACACCCCAGGCATAGCCTTGTCCACCATTAGGACTTGTAGGGTTTCTTAGCCAACAACTTGGAACAATGGAACCGTCGTTATCAAAACCAGATCCTGGAATCCAATCTGTGATATCATTAAAGTCTTCTGTCCAAGGAGCAGTTTCCATACCGCATAGGGTTGAAATGGTTATAGGTCCTAGCCATGGACTAACATCTCCCGGGCCACAAGAATCTCTTACCCAGATATCGTAAGAAGTATTAGGTGCAAGCCCAGTGAGTGTATAAGGATTACTACCGGTAGGAATTATAGATCCTGGAGTATACTTTATCAACCAGTTTGAGGCACCACCGGTGGTCCAACTTAGGTCAACAGTAGAACTGGTAACATTGGACGCCACCAATAATGAAGGTTTTGGACAAGTGGGTTGTTCATGAATATCTACGTCGTCTATACTAATATCCACTTGGTTGTTAAAACCTTGGTATCGATGCGCAATAAATTTGATTTGAATGGTATCTCCAGCGTATGCACTGATATCAACAATGTTTTCTTGCCATGGATCGTTAGAGGCGCTCTGTTGAGCTCCTGAAATAGTCTCTAGAGTGGTCCAATTCCCACCTACAGAACGAACTTGAACCACTAACTTATTGATTAGTGAACCGTACATGTGGTAATAAAAAGACAACTCCGGAATAGTTAATGGACTAACATCTACCAATGGAGATACTATTTCAGAGGTAAAGACATTACTACCACCAAATCCAGTGTTTGCCTCTGTAAATATGTAGCCACCGCTACCGGTAGTATGGTCACTTGACGGCCCCGTATTATTGCTATGATTCGTTGGAGGTCCAGCCTTCCAGAAATATTCTATGGTATCATTTCGCTGCCAACATCCATCTATGGTACCGGGCGTTTGATTCGTTCCCGTAACCCATGAAGTGGAGTCAAAATTCTCTGTATATGGTGCGGTATATGGATTACAAAGTGTATTAAATGTGATTGGACCTATCCACATGGAGGCTCCAAGAGCTCCACAAGTATCGCGAACATATGCATCATAAGTAGTTCCCGGTAGTAGCCCAGTAGAAACACCCGTGGTGGTGGTTAAATTGGTTAAGCCGCTAGACGAAGGTGAGAAGCCTGTTGTGCCCACTGCCAAATTCCAAGTTGTAGAACCACCAGTAGTCCAAGTAAATGTGGCAGTTGTTGATGTTACATCCGTCAATGCAAAGTTGGATGGGTCCGGACATAGTGGCTGATCCTCCACTACTACTTCATCAATTGCGATATCTCCTTGTGAACCGTTACCCTTAGTTGCAGACCAACGCAATACAATGGTATCTCCGGCAAAACCACTTAAATCAACTTCTTGGAAATTCCATTGATTTCCTTGATTTCCTGATTGCGTAAAATAGGTATCCCAAGTTTGTGTTGAATCCACCCATACTTGAAGTTTCAATGTATTAACAAAGAATCCACGCATGTGATAATTGAAACTTACTTGAGGTTTCAAAAGTGAACTCATGTCAATCAATGGACTTTCAATAAAAGCTTCTTGATTAGGCGCACCAGATGAAGCCTCTGCATAGATGTAATTTCCTGTTCCGCTTATATCCGTAGTTGGACCTGTTTGACCCGTGGTAGTAGTACCTGAACGAACACCCCAAGAGAAAGCAGAAGAAGGCAGTGTATCTTTTTCAGGAGTACGTACCCAACATGAAGCCAATGCATCAAAGCTATTGTATACACCGCTGCCAGATACCCAGTTAGTAGAATCAAAATCCTCACTCCATGGGGCACTTAATGGTGTACAGTGGGTTGTTCCTAAAATTGGACCAAACCAACCTGATTTATCCAATGGTCCACATACTTCCCGAATCCAAAATTGATAGGTAGTACCACTGGTTAGACCTGTTACTTCCTTAGGATTGGTTGTTGATGAAATGGTTGTATTAGATGGCGCACCTAATACAGCTCCTGGCGCACCGTATTGAATATCCCAAGTGGTTGCATTCACTGCTGTCCAACCTAAGGTTATACTGGTCAAAGATCTACTCAAAACTGCAAGATTAGAAGCGTCGGGACATGTGGGTGCTTCTTCAAAACCAAAATCATCAATTGCTATATCTGACTGATTTGCTTGACCAAATCCTCTAGAAGCAGAAATCCTTACCAAAACGGTATCATTAGCAAATTGACTGAGTGTATAAGATTGCAGTAAAAACGTATCTGTCAAAGCAGTTTGTTGTGGTCCATTGAGCGAGCCAATATTAACCCAACCCGTTGATTTAGACCAAACTTCTGTTTTGAGCTCATTTACTTGAGCCCCGCGCATATGGTAATAAAAATTCAATTCTGGAGTAGTTAAACTGCTCAAATCAATTAATGGTGAGGTAATCTGTGCAACACTCTGATTTTGAGCACCTGAAGCTTCAGCATAAAGGTATTGGCCCGATCCGCCTCTACCTGAAAAAGGTCCTGTTCCCGGAGTAGCTGTGCTATCATCTGCCACACCCCAGGCATAGCCTTGTCCACCATTAGGACTTGTAGGGTTTCTTAGCCAACAACTTGGAACAATGGAACCGTCGTTATCAAAACCAGATCCTGGAATCCAATCTGTG
>PXYR01000037.1:0-992 GCA_003023665.1 Bacteroidota bacterium | reverse complement strand
ACTTGGAACAATGGAACCGTCGTTATCAAAACCAGATCCTGGAATCCAATCTGTGGTATCATTAAAATCTTCTACGTAATTGGTTGTAAAAGTTATTGGAGCACATAGGGTGGAATCGATTGTGCCAACCGACCATAAACTTACATCACCTGCCGCACAGGAATCACGTACAATGAATTCATAAGGAGTTGATGCACTTAATCCGGAAAGAATAAATGGATTTGATAATGCAGAGACTCTAGTTCCTGTACCAGGAGTAAATCCTGGCGTACCATATTCTATCTCCCAAGACGTAGAGCCTCCAGTAATCCATGAAAGCTGAACTTGATTACTCACTTTCCAATCTACGGTCAAATTAGTGGGTTGAAAACAAGTCGGAGCAGGATAGTGATTCACAATAATTTGGAATGTGCTGTCCGTTATTCTAGCTTGGTTGGTATCACAAACGGCGGTAAAGCCTTGTCGTAAGGGGTGTAATTTGAAAATTAGAAACGTATCGGTTACAGCGCCATTAAAATCATTAGTGGTTCTAGTAAGAACCTCAGTATCACCATTCGTATTTGAATTTCCATAAGTAATTCCTCCTTCCTTTGAGGCTTCGCTTAGCAATTCTAAATACGTTCCAACATCGCTAGGCGCAACACCACCAAATCCTCCGCCTTGTGTCTGCAATTCGTAAGATAATTCAACAGAAGAAATCCAATGACCCGATGGTATAGATATACCCAATGTATCAGCACAAATAGCCTGAGAGTTAATGTTAACGGGAAAAATGGATTGGACACCGAGTGTACCGCGATTGTAGTTAAGGGTATCACTACTAATCTGAGCTTGAGCTGTTACGGCAACTATGCCAATAAAAGCAGCGAGTAAAAGTTTTTTCATCGACGATAAATTAAAGTACACAATATACATTGTGTACGACCTTAGACTTCGCCGAATTCTCAAGGTTTAATCTGCTTCTCTCATTTGTTTTAAATATTCTTCTTAAA
>PXYR01000171.1 GCA_003023665.1 Bacteroidota bacterium | reverse complement strand
TAGAAATTGATTGACCTTTTCCATTTGGAGATCCGGATCAGCAATTAATTCCTCAAAAAACATCACATGAACATTTTCAAATGCCTGCATAAAAGCCCGAATTCCATCCGCATATAACCCCTGCTTCTTGTAAGCAAAAATGGAAGACCAATTCTTGGACAAACGATATTCCTCTAACTCTAAGGCCTTTGTTAATTCTTGATTTTCAAAACCAAGTTCAACTATATACTGATATTGTGATTTTAATCGGCTCACCGGTTCACGAAGTATAAAGAGTATTTTAGCATCTCTACCGCAATACTTCAGTATATTCTTAATAGCACGTTCATATTGGAAAAGATAGGATATGGAACTGTCTCCAAGAATCTGACATCCAACTCCATCATACAATTGGCTATAGCTCTTCTCATTTAAGACAAGATATTCAAGTTGTCTTTGATAATTTGGTGAATCTTTTGATAAGGCTTGATAGTATTCCTTTATCATAAAACCAGGTTCCTTTATTTTAGGAAAAAAAACATCATGATGAGGATTCAAGTATCGGAATAAGGTTGTGCTTCCACATTTGGGTGCACCTGCAATAATAAAGTTTGGAGCATTCATATTCTATTACAATTTGTGACCACGAATCCCACGCCGGATGTATCTCCAACTGAAAATTCTTATCAAATGCCAGATCTTATATTGAAACCTATCCCAATTGGATGGATTTGCACTCCCCCAATACTCTGGAAAAGAATAACTAGATTTTTCCAGAAATGGTCCCATTTTCTTGATGGCTATTTTTCTAATCTTTTCGGATTTATAAAAATCCATGTAGTCCTTTTTTTGTTCAGTTGAATTGAATCTAGGAAGCTTACGAACCAATGGAATATCCAGCTGAGTCATTACCTTCTCAAAATCACTCTCCAAAGTTTCAAACTTCATAACAAAATGAAACTTACCATGATCTAGTGAAGATACTTCATCATACACCTTTGTGTGCTTTAAAAAATCCTCAAAGCTCCACCCTTCTTGAACTTTACGAAATTTCCATCGATCACGAATCTGAAAAATGGCTTTTCGAGGATCTGAATTCAATTTTTTGGTAAAACGTTTATTATGATTGTTGAGCATTTTCTGATACGTACTTACCATTTTATCCAATGGATGCCTAACTCCGGAAAACACAAAGTATTTACGCTGTTCTCTGGTTGCTTTTGCTAAGAATGTAGAATAAACAGCATGTTTGGATAATATAGCCCTGCCTTCATAATTCTCTACCAATTCTTTTGCGACAGCGGAACTGCCTGTCATTGGCGTTTGAATAAAAACATACCTGTATCGGTCCGAAATGATCATTTGCTATGTTTAGTTAAATAAGATCTGATTAAAGCTAAACCATCAATAGTGCCTTGCCAAAAATTAACATATGCCAACCAACTTATTTTCTTAAAGTCATTCTTTACTGAAGACTTAGATGTTCCTGAAAAGTGGAAATAGTCATCGGGAATTGCTGAAAATATTTTTTTGAATACTAGATACTTTATTGGACTATCAATAGTATTGTACCAAAACGATTTTTCCGATCGAATACCTTCATTTTGCGTCATAGCCTTCGGATCTCCCATTCTACCGTCTACCTCAACTTGGTTAATCTTCTTTGAATCAATATCATCAAGATGTAAAAATGACTTAAGCTGCTTAACACAATTCGATTCTGAACTAATCAACTCATTATAATCAAGTTGGAAAATATTGTCCTCACGAGAGTGAAGACTATTGGTAATTGATTTCACGCTTTGATATAAATCTATTTTGTATTTGTAATAAGCATGAAAGGTACCGTTGTGTGAAGAGAGTTTTGACGCTAGGATTTCTAGAGGATTTCTAATCAAGAAAATGAACTTTGCTTGTGGAAATAGTTCTCTTAATTCGTCAACAATCAAATAATATCTTGGCGTCTTGTCTAAAAAATAGCCACCATCCGGAGCCAATAAACAATAAGCTTCTTGAACCATTTTCGCAATTTCATTATCGAGACTACTGCCTGTTTCCTTGTTAAAGTATGCGTCAAAATCTTGGATTGCCTTTGATGCAATACGTTTATTGTAGGATTCGTTTCCTTGGTTAGACTTGTATCGAAGCAAAGGTAAAAGCCACCAGGGCTCCGCAGCAGTGTTAATTTTTTCAGAAGTGACTAAGAGCTTTTGCAAAAGGGTGCTTCCACTCCTTGGCGCCGAAATCAAGAAGATTATTTGCTTCATTCTTTCATGATATTAGTTCGTCTTAGAACTTTCTTGTACATAAAGAACACCTTTGCAAGGTTTGAAAATAGCATTATGGCTGTAAAGCTCGCTGCAGCTCCAATGATTCCAAACTCAATCGTAAGTACTAAACTTAATGTTACCTGCAGCCCAACTGATACAACATTAATATTTGAATGTATATCCTCTTGTCCTGTCATTGCTAAAATGGGCCCCGCAACTGATGTAGCAGCATTGATTAAAAACCCTAAAGCTAATATTATTAGTGACTTATACACTTCGTACTCTTCGATATTCCATACCAAAAGAATATTCTGCCCAAAAAACAACACTATCAGAAAGAACAATAATCCCAAAATACCTGCTAACAGGCCTATTTTAAGGAATGCCTCCTTCAAATACTCAATATCACCCTCTGCATATTTCTTGGCAATTCTTGGCATAGAAGAACGCTGAAATGCAATTAGTATAAAAGCTATTGGAGTAGCAATTTTCATCAAAATATTGAATATTCCGACATCTACTGGAGAACATGTAAACCCTAATACCAACGAATTTATAGTATTATAGCCATAGGAAGTTAATGCAATAATCAAGAAACTTCTTCTAGATACCTTAGAGTCAAATCCGGACATCTTGGTGATACGATCTCCTGTGTGATTACGGAAATTTATCTTCAGACGCAGACCTCTCTTTAGATATAAAGAAAAGATAACATACATTACACACCTTGCTACTACAAAGCATGAAACAACTATATTTATATTCAGTCGAAAACCCAAAAGATTCAGAGCAAGCAAGAATGTTAAGAGTAATGTACTGGTGAGGGTTTGCTCCGTTAAGTTTGCTTGCCAAACTTTTTTCATTCCTAATAACACACTCGAAAATATTCTTGAGACTGTTTGAGGCACCAACCCAATGGATAGAATGATAAAAGGCAATACAAATGAAGAGCTATCGAATACGTAATTAAATAACGGAAAAGCCGCAACAAATAAAATGAGCATCATCAAAGCAGATCTCGTAAAAATATAACGATGAAGCAAGGATGCGTAAAACCCTACTTTAGTTTTATTTTCTCTTATTTTGCTCACCTCACGAGTGGTTATTTGGTTATAACCAGCGAGAATAAAAAGCAGGGAAAAGTTTAAGATTTGATTTCCCAATGAAATCAGGCCATAGGCTCCTTTACCAATAACTCTAGTAATATAGATGCTCAATGCTATCGTCATAATAGCGCCAACTACTTTTACAAGCATTACCAATAAAGCATCGGAACCGAAAGAATCCTTTTTGATTGCTTGTTTGATTTGACCCTTCATATTGTTAATG
>PXYR01000170.1 GCA_003023665.1 Bacteroidota bacterium | reverse complement strand
ATCTTTAAAGGAGACCAATGAGACAATGAAAAATAGTCTCTTTATACTTCTGTTCTGTGCCTTTTATACAGGTGCGCAAGCCCAGCATAGTTCACTCGATAGAATATCTATAGACGGTGCTGTTTTACCATGGTTCCATACTTTAAATTACAGCGGAACTCTTAATTATGAGTTTGTCAAAACCAATCACATTGGGGTGTATTGGAAGAATTGGTTTGAAGAGACCCATTGGAGCGGTACTGGGGAGCGCGAACAATCTTTAGGTCTCATCTACACCTCTAACCTAATTGACAAGAAGTGGTTTTTAGATATTAGATTCGCCCTTGTGGCCAGTCAGCCAAGAGAGTATTGGGATACATATGAGTTTGATCCATTTGTGGGCCTGAGTTTCGGCAGAAATTTCGGTGATCATTGGGGCATAGGTACCCAGATTAATGGATGGACGTATTATGGCTTACAAGGTAGTAGTTTTGATCCCGAAATAGCCGCCTTCAACCTACGCTATTCTTTCTGATTTAGTGCCTGAAAGCGTCTAAATACTTTGCGATGTATTGCTCACGATGCTTGTACTTGTATTGCATGATATAGCGCGGATGCTCAAGCGGTATGAGCTCAGGGGTAAAGTGATGCTCTTTGTTGAGTTTTTCTAGGAACTTCAGGTTTTTCCCTGTACCAAAGACAATGATACGATCATTCTTCCCGGCCAATTCAATTTGCTTCTTAATCTGCGCTAGTAAAAATGGCGCCAGCGCGTTGGCAAAACTTGTGCGGTCGTAATAGTTGAAGTTAATCCAATTACCATTTTTGCGCATCACAAAACCCAATGGACATACGGAGCCAATAAAGAATTGGTCGTAGAACTTTTCTGGACCGCCGAAAGCATTGATAGCTTCATAAACGAGGACCGAACTCGGCTCGTGCGTCGAAAAACTTTTGAAAGGGATACCGCATTCAATCAATCGCTTGGTATCCGTGAAAGGGATGCCGGTGGCACCAGCACCCAACCTTCCTGGGTTAATTCCAAGAATGAGGTTGCGAGGTTTGTTGTCGTTGTAGAATTTATGATAAAAGCCTCGGAGGGCTGCTTCTTGCTCGGGGCTTGCACCTTCAAAGGGGTTTAGCACATCAAGATCCTCATCGAGGTAGGAACGGTCAAACTCGAGCGCGTTGTAGAAGGCCAGAATGCGATCGGCCTTTGTCATTTTTTGTTGAATTCACTCATGGTTAAGCTGAGTCCGGCAAGCGCAAAACTCTGACACGCTTTAACACAATGTTCTATTAGTACGGGAAGATCAAGCTGTTCATTGTTATTCCAATGACCAAGTACATAATCTACTTGACTACCTTTAGGAAATTCATTACCTATACCGAACTTCAATCTAGGGTAATTTCCATGTCCAATTTTTTGTTGAATATCCTTGAGTCCATTATGACCTGCATCTGATCCTTTGCCACGTATACGGATAGCACCAAAGGGAAGGGCAATGTCATCCACGACTACCAAAATATTTTCAATAGGAATATTCTCCTCCTGCATCCAATAACGAACGGCTTTACCACTCAGGTTCATGAATGTGGTAGGCTTGATTAGAATTAAGGTTCTACCTTTGATTTTTGCTCGAGCAGTCATTGCATAACGCCCAGGTTCAAAAACAACATTGGACGCCTTAGCTAAGGCGTCCAATGTTAAAAATCCAATATTATGACGGGTATTTTCATACTCGGAACCGGGATTACCCAAGCCGATAATGAGGAACTTTTTCATACCCGTTAAGGTACAATTTATTCTTCAGCGGCAGCTTCAGCTGTTGCCTCAGCGCCCTCTTCTGCAGCGCCTTCCTCATCCTCATCCTCATCATCCATTGCACCACGTGCTTTCTTAACTGTGACGATTACTGCAGTATCTGCATTAAGGATTTCATAACCACTAGGAGTTACATCACTTACGCGAATAGATTTTCCAATTCTCAATTCAGTAATGTCCAGTTCAATGCTATCAGGAAATTGACCTGGAATAGCACGAACAGAAAGCTGACGTAAGATTGTTTTGAGTTTACCACCATTCAATACACCACGGGCCTGTCCGTTAAGAACAACGGGTATATTCATAGTAACAGGTTTGCCTTCTACTAACTGAATGAAGTCAATGTGCATCAACTGATCAGTTACTGGGTGGAATTGCATGTCTTGAATAACAGCTTCTACGGAAGTGTCTCCAATTGTGATTTTAGCAGTTTTTGCTTCTGCAGTATAAACGAGTCCTTTAAATGCAAGAACTGGTGCCGAAAAGTGAATTGGCGCTTCTCCGCCATATACTACACACGGTACATTTCCTGCTTTACGCTCTGCTTTTGCATACTTAGAACCTACATCAGTTCTTACATTTCCTTTAATTTCAACAGACTTCATCTCCGATCTTGTTTATTCTGATATTACATTATGAAGTGTCCTGAAATGCTCTCGTGGTGGTGAACATTTTTCATCACCTGAGCGAACATTTCAGCAACTGAGATCACGCGGATCTTCGGGTTTATTTGTGTTTGTGGAATGGTATCGGTAATTACCAATTCTTCCAATGCGCTATTTGCAATTCTTTCATGAGCTGGTCCGCTCAGAATTCCATGCGTACAATATGCACGAACAGATACAGCACCTTTTTCTTTTAGCATTTCCGCTGCTTTGCAGAGTGTGCCGCCAGTGTCTACCATGTCATCAACGAGTATGATGTTTTTTCCAACAACATCACCAATGACTGTCATCTTATCTATTACGTTTGCTTTTTTACGCTCTTTGTAACAAATAACTACATCTGCCTCTAGTTTTGAACCGTAGGCATGAGCTCTTTTTGCACCGCCCATATCTGGAGATGCAACACAAAGATTGTCTAAATGCATGGCTTCAGCATCTTTGATAAAAAGTGCAGAAGAATAGAGGTGATCAACGGGAACCTCAAAGAACCCCTGTATTTGATCTGCATGCAGGTCCATAGTCATGACACGAGTAGCTCCTGCAGCCATAAGCATTTTGGCAGACAATTTGGCGCCAATTGGGACCCTAGGTTTATCCTTTCTGTCTTGACGAGCTAGCCCAAAGTAGGGGATTACAGCTGTAATATGTTTGGCAGATGCCCGTTTTGCCGCATCGCATAGCAATAAGAGCTCCATTAAATTGTCTGCTGGAGGATTCGTGCTTTGGATTAAGAACACACGATTCCCGCGAACTGTTTCTTCAAATGAAGGGCAAAATTCACCATCGCTAAACTCAGTGATTTTCACATCACCTTGCTGAATACCATATTTACTCGCAATATTCTTAGCGAGCTGCATGGTATGACGTCCAGCAAATATTTTAGCCTCAGGTAGCATCTGTACTGTATATCAGTGTTGTTAACGCAAATTATGCACCTCCGTAGAGGGGTGCAAATGTAAGTAAAAGAACATTAAAAATGGCTTTAAAAAGGACGCGCATTTAATTTAATCAGCAAAATGTTAGGAGAATGCGAAATCGCACTTATTTTTGCCCTCCAATTCCACAGAAAGCCTGGGTGGCGGAATTGGTAGACGCGCTGGATTCAAAATCCAGTTCCCTCGGGAGTGCGG
>PXYR01000169.1 GCA_003023665.1 Bacteroidota bacterium | reverse complement strand
GGCGTCTAGTGTCTATCGTTTGGCAAAATTCAACTTAATTGAAGAAACAAAGGTGGATTTTACAGGTGTACCCACTCCAGCAAATGCATTATTTGTATTTGGTTTATGGATGTGGCTTGGCAATTGGGAGCAGTGGAATTGGATCGTTCATCTATCCGCTGATGAACGTTCTGCGTTGACTTTGTTTTTGATCAGTATCCTTGCGTTGAACATCTATTGGGTTAATTCTTCTATTCACTTTCTCAGCTTTAAAGACAATGGTGATAAACTTAGGAGAAAAGCACAGCTCATTTTAGTTCTTGTATTCTTAGTATTAATTACTTTTGTCAAAGCTTTAGCATTCACATTAACAGTGCTTTTAATACCTATAATGAGTAAAATAGTCAAAATAAGGTCGACTAGAAAAAAGAATCAAACATGAAATTCATAGCAGAAATCAATATTATGCCGCAAAAAGCGTTGCTTGACCCCCAAGGAAAGGCAGTTAGCGCGAACTTGAAAAATATTGGTCTAGATGCCTGTGGCAATGTTCGAATAGGAAAACATATAACCATGGAAGTTGACGCTGGTAGTGAGACTGAGGCGGAAGGCTTGGTCAAGGAAGCCTGTGAAAAACTCTTGATTAACCCAGTAATGGAAGCATTTGAATTCTCATTGGCAAACAGTTCGTCTTGATTCTTTCATCATTTTAATGCAAAATGAATCAAAAGGCTGATAATTTTTATATTTACCCAAAGCAAACCCCGTGAATAATAAAGTAGTCTTGGTTGAAGATGATAACAACCTAAGAAAAACGTTTGAAGAACTTTTAGATATCATTGGATACGATGTGGTCAGAAGTTTTGAGGATGGAGGAACAGCCTACGTTGATTTACACAGGGAAAATTTAGAGGTAGACATTATCCTAACGGACTTCTTTATGCCCGTTATGAACGCGGATGAACTTATTAATTCCTTGAAAAGTATCAATGCGTACAGAAATTGCAAATATGTAGTTATGACTGGATTTGATATTGAAAGTGTTTACAGCTGCTTTCCAAAGGATTCAGGTATTCATTTTTTGAATAAACCATTTAGCGCAGAAGAATTAGTAGAAGTATTGGAAGGCGCGGAATGAATTTTCTAGCACATTTACATTGTAGCCCGAATCAAGAATTGGTTCGGGTTTTTAATTTTACTGGTGACGGTTTTCGAGGTAATCACTGGAAATCACATGCAACAGACGACATGATTATTGGTGTCGAACTTCATAGGTTTATTGATTCCTATACAGACAATCATCCTTTATCTAAAATTGCGAAACAAACAATTCGGCCCAAAGCGGGAAAAACAGCTCCTATAGCATTAGATCTTCTTGGGGACTACTTCCTTCATAAACATTGGAAGAGCATGAGTGGCATGAAGAAAAGTACATTAAACGTTGACATCAATGATTTCATTGAAACATGTTCAAAACAAATCTCTCGGAATACTCATTTACTTCAAGGAAAAGCATCAAACATGTGGCCCCACATGAACAGGGAAAATTGGCTAATGAGTTATTCATCCATCCAAGGAATTAACATTGCCGCACATGGCATGAGCAGAAGACACCCTGCTATTGCCATCCTCTCCGATTTCTTTTCCCAATTAGAATCGAACAATGCAGAATACCTGGCTGCAGAGGAGTGGTTTATTAAGTTTTATCCTGAATTACTTTTAGCCTCGGAAGATTTTATTTTCAACCATCCGTTAATCAATAAATAAAGCACAAGATAAAACGTGTGTTTTGCATTGTATCTTTGCCACTTAATGAACAATTTTCAATGATTTACATCAAACGAAAAGAACATTTTTGCGCAGCGCACAAACTTTGGAATGACAAATGGGACGCGGAAACCAATAAGCGCATCTTTGGTAAATGCTCCAATGAAAATTACCACGGACATAATTTTGAGTTAGAAGTCACAGTTCGTGGTGAAATAGATCCAGAGACTGGTTTTGTAATGAACTTGTTTGATTTGAAACAAATTATACGCACCCACATCATTGATGTGGTAGATCATAAAAACTTGAATTTAGATATAGACTTCATGGTTGGGAAACAACCTACTGCAGAAAATATTGCCTGCGAATTTTGGAAAATTCTTGCACCTAAAGTGGCAGAATATGGTGCACTCTTGCACAAAATTCAATTGGCTGAAACTAATAACAACATCATAGAATATTACGGAGAATGAGCAAAGCGTTTGTATTTCCGGGCCAAGGTGCCCAATACCCTGGGATGGGAAAAGACCTATATAATAACAATGATGCAGCAAAAGTACTTTTTGACCAAGCAGACGACGTACTTAACTTCAGTCTAAGTAAAGTCATGTTTGAAGGTACTTCGGAAGAGTTGAAGGAAACCAAAGTGACTCAACCGGCCATATTTACCTTAAGCGTTATTATGGCGAATTTACTTGGTAGCGATTTTAATCCAACCTTAGTAGCAGGACATAGTCTTGGAGAATTTTCAGCATTGACAGCGGCAGGGGCATTAAGTTTTGAAAACGCATTGAAGCTCGTGAGTACAAGAGCCATGGCCATGCAAAAAGCCTGCGAGGCCAAACCGTCTACAATGGCTGCCGTTCTTGGTCTTTCAGATAAGCAAGTAGAAGATATCTGTAATCGCACAGAAGGAATTGTAGTTGCTGCAAATTATAATTGTCCAGGACAATTGGTTATTTCCGGAGAAATTGACGCAATACACGCCGCTTGTGATTTGGCTAAAGAATCGGGGGCTCGCCGTGCATTAGTACTTCCAGTGGGCGGCGCTTTTCACAGTCCATTAATGCAGCCTGCTCGACTAGAACTGGCTTCAGCAATAGATTCCACAGAGTTTTTAAAGCCAATTTGTCCTGTAGTTCAAAACAGTGTTGCAAAAGCAGTTATTGACCCTGTAGAAATCAAACAAAATTTAATAGATCAACTTACAGCTCCCGTAAAATGGACACAAAGCGTTCAACAAATGATCGCTTTAGGTGTTACGGAATATGTAGAATGTGGTCCAGGCAAAACACTCCAAGGACTCATTAAAAAAATCGACCGCTCCACTGAAGTGAGCGGTGTCAGTTTTGAATAATGAAAGAAACCGCTTGGAAAAGTCCGTCAAATATTGCTCTAATAAAATATTGGGGTAAATACGATGTACAAATACCCGCCAACCCGTCCGTGTCATTCACCCTGAGCTCTTCAGCTACATCGACCAGGCTTAAATACCGCACCGGTAAAGGAGCTGTTACAGTCTTTCTGAATGGCGAAGAAACGCCTGCTTTCATACCCAAAATTCAATCGTTTTTAGAGCGAACTCGCGCTCTTTTTCCGTTTTCCCAACAAATGGATTTTGAAGTACACACTTCTAACAGCTTTCCCCATAGTTCCGGGATTGCCTCATCGGCATCAGGCATGAGTGCTCTAGCTCTATGTATGATGAGTATTAAAGAAGAATTGGGTTTGAACATCAAGGATTTCTTCCGGGAAGCTTCATATGCTGCAAGACTGGGTTCTGGGTCTGGTTCTAGATCCGTATACGGCCCCTTGGCAGCATGGGGCAAACACGCTGAAATAGAAGGAAGTCATGATGAGT
>PXYR01000168.1 GCA_003023665.1 Bacteroidota bacterium | reverse complement strand
CAGGCGGGTACTTCGCATTTTCTTGGTCAGAATTTTGCAAAGGCTTTTGATGTCAAATTTCAGACTAAAGAAGGTACTCAAGAATATGTGTGGGCAACTTCTTGGGGAGTGAGTACAAGATTGATGGGCGCTCTAATTATGACCCATAGCGATGACAACGGTTTAGTTTTACCTCCAAAGCTAGCTCCATATCAAGTGGTGATTGTTCCTATATACAAAGGTGAAGAGCAATTAGCAGCAATTTCTGAAGTAGCTGAAGGACTAATGAAGCAGCTTCGTTTGGCAGGAGTAACGGTCAAGTTTGACAATAGAGATACTCACAAACCTGGTTGGAAATTTAATCAATACGAACTACAAGGAGTTCCAATTAGAATAGCAATAGGACCAAAAGATTTGGAAAAAGGATCTGTGGAAGTTGCGCGTCGCGATACGTTAACGAAACAATTTATGAAACAAGAAGAAGTCGCTTCGGCGGTTCCTTTGTTACTTGATGAAATTCAGGTTTCGCTTTTTGATAAAGCACTTCGTTTTAGAGAGGAAAACAGTAAGACGGCAGATACATGGGAAGAATTTGAAACTTTAATGAAAGGGAACCCAGGATTTGTTTACGCACATTGGGACGGAACTACATCAACTGAAAACAAAATCAAAGAGCTCACAAAGGCGACCATTCGCTGTATACCGTTAAACGCTGCCAAGGAAGAGGGTAAGTGTGTTTTAACTGGTAATCCGAGCATTCAGCGCGTTGTTTTTGCTAAAGCGTATTAACCGAAAAAAAACTTGAAATTTTCATATAAGGTGTTGCAGAACTGAAAAAGCTTGTTACATTTGCACTCCCTTAATAAAACAGGGGAATGTTCTGGAACATTTTGGCCCGTTCGTCTAGCGGTCCAGGACGCCGCCCTTTCACGGCGGAAACACGGGTTCGATTCCCGTACGGGTCACAACTAAAAACTAAAATTAAAGACATGGCAAATCATAAGTCGGCTTTAAAAAGAATTCGTCAAACAGCTAAAAGAGCTGCTCACAATCGTTACTACCACAAAACGACACGTAACGCTGTGAGAAAACTTCGTGGTACCACTGATGCAGGTGAAGCAGCAGAAATGTTTCCCCGTGTAGCTTCTATGTTGGATAAGTTAGCCAAGCGCAACATTATTCATAAAAAGAAAGCCTCAAATTTGAAGTCAAGCTTAGCAAAGCATGTAGCTGCGCTATAAGTTTAACTTAAACAGTGGAAAGATTATTTGACCCATTCCGAAAGGAATGGGTTTTTTATTGCGCTTTTTCCGCAGCAACTTCAAATCGTTTTATCATCAAAAGAAGACCAAAATTTCCGCCGAAAATGAACGATTGAACCAATTGTTCATTGTTCTGAAGGTAAAATGCTGCAATACCTGCACTAATGCCGGTTACAAATAGAAAGGTTTTGGAATTCATTGGGTAATAGGGGTAAATTTCTGTTTTAGGTAAGAGCTATGATCAAACCTCTAATCGTTCGATTAATTAATGAACAAGAATGTCAACAGGAAGGTTTTGAATGATTCAAAGTTCTCACCGCTAATCAGAAAAGGTAGTAATGATTTCTATCTATAAATCAGTCTTACTTTGTAACGCTCTTATCCTTGATACAATGAGTCTATCTGACTCTCATACTTTGCTAAAATGGGTTTGCGTTTCACTTTGAAAGTAGGCGTCAAGCATCCATTATCTACAGTGAATTCATCTATATCAATGATAATCTTCTTGATTTTTTCCCATTGACCAAAGTTGGTATTGGCTTTTTCAACATCTTTCCAAACACGATCTACAATTCGCTGGTCTTTTGACATCGTTGAGAAATCTGTGTATTCAATATCATGTCTTGAACACCATTCTTTAACTCCATCTTCATTCAAGATACATATGGCCGATGGAAAATTCCTTCCTTCACCCACAACCATGCTTTGAGCAATTAGGTGAGAGCCTTTAAGTTCGTTCTCTATAAGTTGAGGTGCTATGTATTTCCCAGCGGACGTTTTGAACATCTCTTTCTTTCGGTCGGTAATCTTGATAAAACCGTCGTCTATTACTCCTATATCTCCAGTGTGAAACCATCCGTCGGTCATAACCTCTGCGGTCAGTTCAGGCTGTTTGTAATAACCCATCATTATGTTGGGGCCTTTTGCTAAGATTTCACCATCGCTAGCAATTTTAGCTTCTACACCTTTAATGCATTTTCCTACATAACCAACTCGAATCATACCGGGTTCAGCGGTAGTATTCACAGAAATCACAGGGGCGGTTTCAGTAAGTCCATAGCCTTCAAGTATGGGTGCTCCCATCCCTGAAAAGAATCGTAATAATCGGGGTTGTAATGCTGCGGAACCACAGGCGATTGCTGCGACATTGCTCATTCCCAATGCAGCGCGTATTTTGCTAAACACAAGTTTGTCCGCTATACCAAGTTTCCAATGGTAGAAGGAGCCATTTGCATGTTCAGGTTCCCATTTCAATGCTAGAGAAACAGCCCATTCGAATATTTTTGCTTTCACACCTCCAGCAGAGGTTCCGTTTGCCACTATACCGTCAAAAAATTTCTCAAGTAGTCTTGGAACAGCTGAAAAGATGTTTGGCTGAACCATATTAAGATCTGCTTTTAAAGTATCTAATCCCTCTGCATAATAGATGGACGCGCCGTTGTACATGTAGAGATACTGAATAAAGCGTTCAAAACTGTGACAAACTGGGAGAAAACTCAATGTTTTTGCTTGTCCTTTGGTGAGGCCTGGAATTCTTGGCGTTGAAGCAATTACAGTGGTGGAAATATTCGCGTGACTGAGCATTACACCTTTGGGTAATCCAGTGGTGCCTGAGGTATAAATAATGGTGGCCAAATCTTCTGGTTTGACAGCAGACATGAAATCCTCTACTTCACTTTGTCTTTTAGGATCTGTACCAAGTTTGGTAACTTCAGACCAGTGATTTCGCCCTTCGTATTTTTCAAATGAATATACTTTTTTCAATGTAGGGCACTTGTCCAAAACATTACTCACTTTATCATAGAGTTCGTCATTGGAAACGAAACAATAGATGCTTTCAGAATGATTGAAAATATACTCATAATCATCCTCTGTCATGGTTGGATAAATTGGTACATCTACCGCGCCGATTTGCAAAAGCGCATGATCCATTATATTCCATTCACATCTATTGTTATGGGCAATTAAAGCTACTTTATCTCCATGTTTAATACCTAATTCTAGCAACCCACGAGAGGCTTCATTAACGGCATCAATAAATTCACTGGTACTATAGCTTTTCCATTCTCCGCCAACCTTGGAAGATACCATGACTTCTAATGGAAAATGTTCTTGTTGGAATCTGGGGAAATCAAATAAGCGCGTTGGTTCGTTCATGATATCTGGTATGTGGTTAATTCTGAGTTTTGTGATTGTCAATATAGTAAAAAAGGTCAATTTGACACTTACTCTATTACCTTGAATATACCAAGTCCCCGGAGATTATAGTATGTTCAACTTTACAGGTCTTTCGATCTCGTTGGATTGAATCAAATAGGTTCTGATTTAATACGGTGAAATTTGCTTTTTGACCAATGGTAATGCTACCATAATCATTTTCCCCAAAGGCGCTATAGGATGCTCC
>PXYR01000167.1 GCA_003023665.1 Bacteroidota bacterium | reverse complement strand
AAAGCCAATCAGTAGCTTATTGCTCTGTATAGATGTGATAGCTGTCTATATTATCAGGTACATCATTGTTGTACCATTCCACATTCTCAATGCCGCCACTTTGAGCCCAACTCAGAAAATTTAGGTAGGCGAGCGTAATTTCAGTTTGCTCGTAAGGATATTTAAAACTACCTGGAATCTTTAATGCCCAAGGCTTTCCGTTGATTTGTTTATAATATGTTCCTTCTCCTGGATTACCAGCATCTAGCCCAGACCCTATTAGATTCTGATCTGCCAAAAATGTGGGTAGCTCATTAGGGAGGTGAATCTCCATACCCCGCGTTTTATCCTTGACAAGAAATATATTGAAGGAAGCCGCAACAGATGAATTCACAGGGGTAGTAAAATTGACGTCTACACTATCCCAAGAATCTTGTGTTGTCGGCATATTTCTAAACGTATTCCATTCAGAAAGATCATTACTAATTAAATCTTCAAAAATAATACTTGTCTCATTGGATGAGCCACTTTCAATACCATCCACTGAGGTGTGATATGATTCCGATTGGTGGTATCCCACAACAGAAACATTAGATGGATCCGTTAAATACGAAAAGCCTATTCCATTTGCGAACGCTGCACCCCGAGCTTTAAAAAGATAAATCAAACGCGATTTGACTAGCTCATTGTCTGAATTATAAAATGTCTTTATGATGTAAGGCATAACAACATCATTAAAATCATAATCACCTTCCCACGGCCAGTTGTCCTCAGCAACAAAAGTTGCCGTATCCGTAGATACTGCATGAGATAAGGATGGATTATTTGGAAATTCATCTATACCGTCTAAAACACCATCGCCATCTGAATCCACAGCAGGAGGAGCGCTGTTATTCATTACACAAGTAAAATCTGCTATCGTAAAGGCTGCTATACGGTCAAAGTTGTTTCCGGCCTTCGCAACAAATCGTTGATTTTGTAATGAGCTTAAAGAATAAGTCACTTGAAATGTATTCGCCGTACCTCCGCCTATTCCACTCGTATTGTCAATCTTAAAACCATCGAACGCATATTGTGGTAGACTGTAGGCTAGATTTCCCGTCATCCCTGTAGCTGGAGTGAATACTGGTGTTCCAACTAAGTTACCTGAATTTGCCTCAATAGCAAAGTGACTTAAGGCTTTACAATTAGGGCCACCACATCCATTATGTGCTACTTGAATGGTAATGTCGTAACTAGACCCATTGTATGTAACCGACTGAATCTTTGTTCCATAGCCAAAACTATTGGCTGCGCCACCAGCATTATCATTGGCCAGGGAATCCGTACATGCAGTTTTCGCATTTGAATTCACGTTATCCAAAATAAAAGCAGAGTTTAAGTCAACAGATATTCTCCTATTATTGATAGGTAGAATAAAATGACTAATTCTTCCATTACTCAGAAATACCGAAACTTCGGCCTCACTATCGCTCAGCCTAGTTATGAAGTTATGACTTGTCAAAGTACCGTCGAGTGATGTATAAATTGGTGCATCATGATTCACCCTTTTTACTTGAATCTTGCGAACCTCAAATGCACTTGTGTTACCAATGAACTGTAACTCGACTTCACCATACATCTCGAAATTAAAATCTTCCGGAACTACTAAAGATGCCATATCCACAGCTTTAGGCGGGGCTGTTGGATTCACCTCACTTGAACAAGAGACCAACAGAGTTATTCCAAAAAGAATAATGACTTGGGTGAAATATTGAAAAGACTTAATCAACGCTGAAGGCATAATTTGTTCGGTGTAAAAATATGATAATCAACGATTTTATTAGTCTTGATTTGAACGCATGAATACTTTTTTTCTACAATTAAATTAAGACCGCATAGTCAGACCTATGCAGCGCGCTTACATGTATAGCCTCTGATTGATTATTTACCCTTATTTGTGAGCGTATTCAGTGAAATAGAAATTGTTATTACAATGAATGTAGCAATCACATTATACCATAAAAAACCAATAGATATAACCTCTTGTGAATTGAGATAGTGGCATATAAAAATGATGGTTTGCGCAATAACACCGCCAATAAATACTTGATTGCCCCCTATGTTCTTTAAGAATAAACCCACTAAAAATATACCGAGTATGGTACCATAAAAAAGGCTGCCTAGGACATTCACCAACTGAATCAAGTTTTCATATAACGGGGCCGCTAGAGCAACAAAAATGGCAGCAATTCCCCATAATAACACTAAGGAGCGTATGGTTCTTTTCTCGTCGTGATTTCTATGACCAAAGAATACGCTATAGTAATCCACGTAAGTTGTGGTAGCCAAAGCAGAAACTTCACCAGCTGTTGAGGACATGGCGGCGCAAATAATTACTGCAAGTAGCAATCCTATTAGACCGTTAGGCAGATTGTTCAAAATGAAAGTGATAAAGACATAATCCGTGTCTTTATTTTGGAAGTTCTTCAAATTGCCATCAAGCAAATCCATGTAATCTGCTCTCAACGCTTCTTGCTGGTCGTTGAATCTATGAGCACTTTTCCAATCTGCGTGAATTAATGCTTCCCTTTTATTATCCCAAACTAATGCATGTTCAAATTCAATAGATTTTAATTGGTTTTGAATTTCAAGAGGCGCACGCTCTATTTCGCTTTGGTTGAAGAATATGGGAGGTTTAACAAATTGGTAAAACACAAATAAGAAAACTCCAATAGAGAGAATTGCAAATTGCATGGGCACCTTAAATGTTGCGTTAAACAGTAATCCAAACTTGGAACTTCTTTCATCCTCAGCCCCCAAATATCGCTGGACTTGACTCTGATCTGTTCCCAAATAACTCAATGAAAGAAATAGGCCGCCTGCTAAGCCAGACCAAATGGTATATCGTGTACCTGGATCAAATGAAGTGCTCACAATATTTAGCTTACCCATATTACCGGCAATTTGATAGGCATCGTACATACTTACAGGAATAAGTTGAATGAGAATGGTTGTGGCAATTGCCATACCTACCAAAATCACTGTCATCTGCCATTTCTGAGTAACCGCAACGGCAGCTGAACCACCACTTACCGTGTAAATAACTACGATTAAACCAATAATAATGATCATACTATTTAACGGAACATTGATAGCTGCAGAAAGGACAATCGCAGGGGCAAAAATGGTTATTCCTGCACTTAAACCTCTTGAGGTAAGAAACAAGGCGGCAGTAAATAATCTAGTCTTCCTGTCAAAGCGTTTCTCAAGGAATTGATATGCTGTAATTGCCCGCATTTTTCGGTAGGCAGGAACAAAAAATGCACTGACAATAACCACAGCTAGGGGCATTCCAAAGTAGAATTGAATGAAACCCATATCGTTAGCAAAAGCCTGCCCAGGTGTAGATAAAAATGTAATGGCAGATGCTTGGGTTGCCATTATTCCCAAGCCAATGGTCCAGGGACTTACCTTTTTTGAACCACTTAATAATTCACTCGCAGTAGCACTTTTTCTGGTTTTATAAACTCCATATCCAACAATTAATGCTAGAGTTAAGCCCAGAACTAACCAATCTATTGGATGCATTTAAACAAAGTCGCGCGTGATGAAGTAAAACAAAACAATTTCTACTACCAATAGTGCAATGACTCCCACGTAGTACTTTTTCCAATTCAATGTTTGAGATGTTTTAATAGTCATAATGGAGTA
>PXYR01000166.1 GCA_003023665.1 Bacteroidota bacterium | reverse complement strand
CCATCTCAAGCATTTCAGCATCTAAACGTTGATTCATGGTAACCATGACTCCAACACCCATTAGAGAAGCAATGACATCATTAACGCTTACCTCCATCATATTGGCGAGCTCTGTTACCGTAACAAATTCCGTTACCTGTAATACTTTGCTGTCCTCTGCTGCTTGCATATCAGCGAGTTCCTCTTTTTCTCTTCGTTCAGCGCGCTTGTCTCGTCTAATTTTAGCGCCTTTGTTCTTTTTACCCGAGGTTAATTTCTCAAGCGTTTCTTTAATCTGCTTCTGGATTTCCTCATCAGACAGCTCTTGCTTCTCAACTACGGGCTGATTGCGTCGGCCCTTTCCTTTTCCACGATTCTGATTATTCCCACCACGCTGATTACGATTTCTTGGATCGGTTTGCACCGGTGTAGCTTTTCCAGGCCCTTGAGTTTTAATTCGCGTCCGCTTCTTTTTGGGTGTTTTAGGCTTTTCAACCGGAAGCTCGATTTTCTGTCCAGTAAATTTTGGACCGTCGATTTTAACGTATTTAGTTTGATGTTCTGCGTCTTCTGGCTTAACGTCCTCTGGTTTAGTTTCTTCCTTCTTCGTTGGCGCTTGCTCTTGAAGTTTGGCACCACCAGCAGATTTTTTTGGAGCCTTAACGGTTGGTTTGTGGCTCTTTTTTTCAGGAGCAGGCTCCTCTTTCTTCGGCTTTTTCTTGGGTTTAGTGGCGTCAAGATCAATTTTACCCATGACCTTTAATTCGCCAATAGCTTCCTCGGCGGGTTTTTCTTTAGTTTCTGCAGGCTTTGCTTCTTCCGGAACAGGCACCTCTTCAGCAGGCTTTTCTTCCTCCTCAGCTTTGGGTGTATCCTTAACCGGTTCAACCTCTACAACTGGCTCCGCAGGCTCTTCGTCCTTTGGTGTGCCGCGCAAAGTTTCTTTTTCTTCTTTGCCTTGCTGACTCACCTCTTCAGCAGCTTTCTTGCGCTCGAGATCATCGGCAAATGCAGTCCTCAGGACCTCATACTGTTCCTCCGAAATCTTTGTGTTTCGATTGTTTGGAATGTCATGGCCATTTTTTGCCAACTCTTCAACCGCACGATCAAGTGAGATATTGAGTGTTTTGGTGGCCTTGCTTAATCTGACGCTACTCATAGAGTGTCTTTACTGTTTTTATTCTTCCTCAAATTCTTGTTGTAGAATTGAGATTATGTTTTCTACTGTTTCCTCTTCCAAATCAGCTCTTGAAACCAATTCTTCTTTAGTCAGCTTCAATACGCTTTTCGCCGTATCGCATCCGATTTTTTTCAATTCGGTAATTACCCAAGCTTCAATTTCATCGCTGAACTGGTCTAATTCAATGTCGTCTTCGATTTCAATATCATCGCGATAAACATCTATTTCCATTTCAACCAGCTTACTTGCCAAACGAATATTTGTTCCTCCGCGCCCAATAGCCAAACTCACTTGATCAGGAGCTAAAAAAGCCTCTACACGACCCGCCTCTTCGTCAACGTTCAACGAAGTTACTTTTGCGGGGCTTAAAGCGCGCTGAATGTATAATTGGAGATTGTTGGTATAGTTAATTACATCAATGTTTTCATTTCTCAATTCGCGTACAATACTATGAATTCGAGAACCCTTCATTCCAACACATGCTCCAACCGGATCTATCCGGTCGTCGTAAGATTCCACTGCTACTTTGGCTTTTTCACCAGGAATTCTAACTACTCCTTTTATGGTAATAAGACCGTCATAAACTTCAGGGATTTCCTGCTCAAATAATTTGGCCAAAAAGCGTTCGTCAGTACGTGACATGATTACTACGGGTTTGGTACCGCGGAAAACAACCTCTTTGACAACCGCACGAATCGGATCACCCTTTCTGAAAAACTCTCTCTCCCCGATCATTTGATCTTTGGGAAGAATAAGTTCATTTCCTTCGTCGTCATACACGATTACCTCGCGGTGACGAACGTGGTGTACTTCACCAGTTATAATTTCTCCTTCAAGATCTTTGTAACGCTTGAACAATTCAGAGTTATCATGCTCCTGGATTCTGCTTACCAAGTTTTGTCTAAAGGCAAGAATGAAGCGACGTCCTAAATCAATCAGTTTAACTTCAACCGAAACGTCTTCACCTACCTCATAATCCGGCTCAATTTTTAACGCTTCCGTCAATTCAATTTCTTGATTTTCATCTTCAACCATGCCGTCTTCAACGACAATTCTGTTATGCCAAATCTCTAAATCACCTTTATCGGGGTTAACAATCACATCAAAGTTTTCATCTGTCTCGTACTTCTTGCGCAATTGATTGCGAAAGGCTTCTTCTATGAAAGCCATTAAAGTAGTTCTGTCGATGTTCTTTTCCTCTTTAAAAGCGAGGAAGCTTTCGATAATCGCCTGATTTTCCATTATCTATAAAACTAAAACTTCTATTTAAACCTAATCGCCACTTTCGCCTCAGCGATATCAGCAAATTGTATTTCTAATTCAGTATTGGGAGCGCTTTTCTTTTTATTCGGAACACTTAGTACCAAATATTTTGCCTCCACTTTCATTAACATTCCTTCTTCTTGGCGTTCATTGAACTTTACTTTCAAATAGCGACCAACATTTTTCTTGTATTGACGCCACGTTTTCAATGGCCTGTTCAAGTCTGGGCTACTAACCGTTAGATTAAAATCCTCTACATCACGGTCCAAATCAGATTCAATTTGACGATTAATCATCTTTATCTGTTCAATCGTAAGACCGTTATCTGAGTCTACGAAGGCAACGATTATGTTGTTTGGTTTCAGTTCTAACTCCACCAAAAACGCATCATTGTCAGTAGCTGCGCTCTCTACAGCGCTTTCTATTTTTGCGTAATCCATCAATTAGCAGCAATAAAAGAGGGGACCGAAGTCCCCCTTTTGAATGCCAAAAAGTTTTGACAAATATAGTCATTTCCTCGGATATACGATTCGGGTGTAAGCAATTGCTTTATTTTGAAAAAACAAGCCTTCTTTTTAGTCTTTCTATACGCCACCCAATTACACGACTTCAACAATATGTAGTATCTTTGTATTACGAACTTTGAGTAGATAGGCTCAATTTCAAAACCAAGATTAAGCCTTATTAAAATTTAAACATCACCAAAGACAGTCCCTAACTGAACGGTAATTTTAAGAATTTAAGCCTCCTTAAAGGGTTCAGACATCCATGGAAAAGAAAAACGTAAAAATACTTATTGTAGATGACCATGCTATTGTACGTGATGGTATAAAAACAATGCTAGAGATGGGTGATTTTGACCATTACAACTTCACTATTCTAGAGGCGAGTAATGGAGAAGAAACCATGTCTATGTTGAAAAGCAACGCCTTTGACCTGGTTCTTATGGACTATCAACTAGAGAAAACGGACGGCTCATCTCTCACAAGTGTTGTGCTCAAAGAATATCCAGAACAGCAAGTTTTGGCCCTTTCTAATTATGACGATATAGAATTTGCCGCCAACATGCTCAAAGCTGGAGCTCGAGGTTACATGACTAAAAACGTTGGCTCAGGCGAACTTTTGGAGGCAATTACTACGGTTTTAAGCGGAAAGCTATACTATGTGCAGCATCTAGCCAATGAGCTTATAGAAAAGAAAATACTGAAGAAAGGTATTTCAGAAAGGAATAGTGATAATCCTGCGGTTGCGAT
>PXYR01000165.1 GCA_003023665.1 Bacteroidota bacterium | reverse complement strand
AGATTACAATCGTTTCCTATCATGTTAGCATCTAACCAGTCTATTCTATACATCAACCAGTTTTCCATTAGCGCTACGTCACCATTAAAGGTTGCGGCAACATACTTTACTGCAGTGGGATTCTGCCCCATAAGTGGCCACCGAGCATGATTTCTTGAAGCGGCATTACTCAGGAGTATTCTGTTCGCAGCAATAAAGTCTTTTATGCTGTCCTTGTGCCATACGGTAGCTCTCAACTCTTCCCAACGACAATTGACCGCATCGGCAAACTGCGGGGTATAGACCAAATCTTCCCACCACGCTGGATTGGTTCCGGAACACCAATTCCCAGAAAACATATAACCGGTTGGAAGGTAGCCTTCACAATAATCAACTAATCCAAAAGCAAAATTGAAATCCCAAATGGGTCCTGCATGAATCTTACCGCCATTGCTGTCCTTTTTCTTGTGGTAATAGGTGCTTGCCCGATATGCATCTACGTCCTTGGTGACTTCCATCATGAGAAAGAAGTCTACAAATGAATTTAAATCCATGTATTCGTGCCAATATTTACCGTTGTAGGGCGTGCTTGTATTCTGTAAGGAATGTTCCCAATCGTCCACGTAATCTTGGATGTATTGTTCTTGTTGAGGTACTATGTTCTTGCGTTTGGGGTAGGTATAGGTGTAAGGGATTTTAGTGGTATCAGATAGCATGCTAAAGCTTGATCGCCAATCTACCGGCTCCCAATCGGTTTTAAAAATATACCCTCCCGTAAGATCATCACCGGCAATTTCATCCGGGTTTAATTTGGCAATATCCACTCTATCTGAACCCCGTTTAATCTTTTCCATTAACACATAGATTCCCTCATAATTGCCGTTGATAAAGAGTTCTACAAAACGCGTCCTTGAAGCATAATTCCCTTGTTTATTTGCCATATGCATGGCAAGAACATTCCTCATGAAACTTCGGTCACCATAGGGCCCGTGCAATATCCAGTCTTCTTCTTCCGGTAGTTCTAAAGGCGATACATCCGTATCCTCCCATTGAAGGTCTTTTGTTTCAATGGCATAACCGTTTTTTGGATAGACATATTGAGACCATCTCCCACGCTTTTCAATCTCTATGTTTGTTTTCAAATTATATTCTGAACCATAGGAGGGATGCGAGCTAGAGGAATCGTTCCATACGATTTCCATCTCACCCCGAATAGATGGATCATCTACGATATTTTCTTCCCAAGTATTGATTCGAAGCACAGCAATATCACTTTCAAAAGTTTCATAATTAAACCAGGATACGGGGTTGGCGTGTACTTGGGTTGGCGTTTTCATACCACAATGCAACCAATATCTAGCGGTCAAATCTGAACTACTAGCACCGTTGGTATTTACAGTGTGTATAGCCAATACATTGGTGCCATTCTGAAGTGCATTATTCCAAACATCTTTTTCCAATACGTAGGTGACTGCATCCCCACCTTGATACATTTTAGCCTCACGCCACTGCACGGGTGAATAATTATATGGAGGGAGCAAGGTGTCTACATTTCCCCGAGCTATTTCATATCCGTTGAGGTAAGCAACAAATCCATCGTCGTAATCTCCATGAAAAATAAGAGCCTCAATATCCTGCTTTTGACTTACTGTAAAGGAACGTCTCATGTAGAGTGATGCGCAATTTGCAACGGTAGTTTGGTCGTCACCGTCACCGTAGCCCAATCCGCCAGATGCTGATTGCCACGTTGCATCGTTAAATGAGGGACTCATCCAATTATAGGACGGCTCACTATTACCAAGCCTATACTTCCATTGGTCATTCTCATCTACCAATTTTTCCCAATGGTCAACCTGTGCTTGAAGAGAGGTACTGCAGAAGAATAGGGTAAAAAAAATAGCTAGAAAGTGTTGTTTATGTGTCATAAGCCTAAAGTACAAAACAAGACTATCGAGTTGATATACTTTTTCCTTGATGGGATAGATTTTAGCTATTAGCCAAGGCCATACATTTACTCCCATTGGGAATACGGCTGGATGCTCAATGCGGCATTATAGTAGCGCGCATCTTGGCTCACCTCCTTCCCAACCCATTCAGGCAAAGAGATTTCTTGATGTTCAGTCTGTAGTTCTACTTCTGCTAAAATCAACCCGGCGTTGAGGCCTTCAAAGACATCAATTTCCCACGTGATACCATGGTGAACAACTATATGACGAATTTTTTCTATGGGTTTGTTTTCACTGAGCTTTATGAGTTCAAGCCCTTCTTCAAAGGGAATCGCATATTCATATTCGACTCTAGAAATTCCAGTTGTTTTTCCTTTGATTGTTAGAAAGGCCTCCTTTTCTGCAGTTCGTATGCGAACCGTTCTTTCAGGAGTCGATTGAAGGTAGCCTTGCTTCAATTGAAATTGGTCGGTAACATGATCTTTCCATGCGTCTCCAATAACTAGGAATTTTCTTTCAATTTCTAAAGCCATCAAAATGGAATTGGTGCAGTTAAGGTGATGCGTTCCTTGGACGTGGGATGCTGGAATATAAGTTCGTGCGCATGCAGGTGCAAACGTTTGCCAATTACCCCGTATAATTCGTCGCCAATCATGGGTAAACCTAGCCCGTCAGGGTGGGCACAATGGACCCTGAGTTGGTGGGTTCTGCCAGTCACTGGTTTCAATGCTAAACGCGAAATCCCCTTTTCTCTATGTAGTACTTTCCAGATGGTCTTGGAGGGCTTGCCGTTTTCTTGACACACCATTTGTCTGGGCAAATCAAAGTAATCTGGGGCCAAAGGCAATAGGATAGTTCCTTCCTCTTCCTTGATCTCACCAACGACTTCTGCGATGTATGTTTTTTCTACCTGCCGCTTAATGAATTGGCGTTGCATACGTTTGTTTGCTTTTGGATTTAGCGTAAACATGAGTAGACCAGAGGTGCTCATATCAAGGCGGTGAAGCAAGATGGCACCAGAAGCCTTTGGATATAGATTTTTAATTCGAGTCAATGCAGAATCCTCTATCTCCACACCAGGTACACTCAAAAGTCCGGCAGGTTTATCCACCACTACAAGGTCTTCATCCTCATACACAATCGGCATAGGCTTGTCTTTACCGTAGTTAAGTAGGGGATTTTCTTCTACATCAAGCCCTTGAAGCATATGTCCAAGAATGGGTCTGCAACGCGAAGCACAAGAAGGATAAAAATAACCGTGTTTGCGCACCTCTTTAACTGGTGCTGCTCCCCACCAAAATTCGCCCATACAAACTGGTTCAAGCTCATTATTGTAGGCAAACTGAAGCAGTTTAGGTGCAGCACAATCTCCGGAACCACTCGGGGGATGTCTAAGGTCAAAGTCTGGAAAGCAATCGCTCAATACTTGTTGTTGCCCAAGGGCATTGAGAAAGACATATTGATTGAAAATCTCTCGTTGTAGTGCATTGGATTTTGTGCGTCGTATCTCTTTAAGCTCTTTGATTTCGTTGGAGAAGTTTGCCAATTTCCCTTCCAATGCTTCTTGCTCAATTACCCATTTTTTGCTCCTGTGCTTGAATACAAGTTGCCCTTGAATACTCTCTTTGGCCAATCGTTCTTTTACTTCTTCATAGTCTTGTGGACTCAGGGTTTTTTTTACTGTTTCCCTGTACCTCTGCCGTGCTTTTTTGGCGTCTTTTAAATCTGCCCGCCCAGCACGTAGGAATTCATTGATTTCTGTAAGTC
>PXYR01000036.1:3805-14968 GCA_003023665.1 Bacteroidota bacterium | reverse complement strand
GTTGGAGTCATGGTTACCATGAATCAACGTTTAGATGCTGAAATGCTTGAGATGGTCGCTGAAGAATTTGGATTTAGCGTAAACTTCGTTGATGAAGAGGTTACTGAAACTTTCCAGGAAGAAGAAGACAAAGAGGAAGATTTGAAGGCTCGTTCTCCAATTGTCACGGTAATGGGTCACGTTGATCACGGGAAGACTTCCCTTTTGGATTACATCCGAGAAGCAAACGTTATTGCTGGTGAAGCGGGAGGTATTACTCAGCACATAGGTGCTTATAATGTTAAGGTACACACAGGTCAAACAATAACGTTCCTAGATACACCAGGTCACGAAGCGTTTACTGCAATGCGTGCTCGTGGTGCACAAGTTACAGATATAGCCATCATTGTGGTTGCCGCTGATGATGCGGTTATGCCTCAGACGAAAGAAGCAATTTCCCATGCACAGGCAGCTGGCGTACCTATAATTATAGCGATCAATAAGGTTGATCGTGATGTGGCCAACCCCAACAAGATTATGGAGCAATTGTCTCAAGAAAATATCTTGGTCGAAGATTGGGGAGGAACTATTCAATGTCAACAGATATCTGCAAAAACAGGTCTAAATATTGAAGAGTTGCTTGATAAAGTATTGCTTGAAGCGGAAATGCTAGAATTGAAGGCAAATCCTGATAAAAATGCTAGCGGAACAGTTGTAGAAGCGTCTCTAGATAAGGGTCGCGGTTATATGTGTACCGCGTTGATTCAGGCGGGTACAATGAAAGTAGGAGATTATGTTCTTGCTGGACAATACTCTGGTAAGGTAAAGGCAATGTTGGATGAAAGAGGCAAACGAATTAAGGTTGCGGGTCCTTCAACTCCTGTAAACCTGCTTGGTATTGATGGTGCTCCAACCTCTGGTGATAAGTTCATTGTTATGGACGACGAACGTGAGGCTAAGCAAATTGCAGCGAAGCGTTTACAGTTGCAACGAGAACAAAGTGTTCGTTCACAGAAGAAAATGACCCTAGAAGAAATTGGTCGTCGTTTGAAAGTTGGGGACTTCAAAGAGTTAAATATTATTTTGAAGGGAGATGTAGACGGATCTGTAGAAGCTTTGTCGGATTCACTCCAGAAACTCACAACGGAAGAAATACAGGTCAACATTATTCATAAAGCGGTAGGTCAAATCTCCGAAAGCGATATCCTCTTGGCGACAGCCTCCGAAGCAATCGTTGTTGGTTTCCAAGTTCGCCCTTCAGCTCAAGCGCGTAAGCTTGCTGAAAAAGAAGATGTTGAAATCAGAATGTACTCAATCATTTACGATGCGATTAATGAGATCCGTGACGCAATGGAAGGCATGTTAAGTGCTGAGGTCAAGGAAGAGGTGAAAGGGTCTGCTGAGATTCGCGAGACCTTCAAGATTTCTAAGGTAGGAACTATTGCAGGTTGTATGGTCACTGACGGGACTATTGAACGCAACCATGATGTTCGAGTTATTCGAGACGGAGTGGTAGTATATACCGGTAAATTAGGTTCATTAAAGCGCTTTAAAGACGACGCCAAAGAAGTCCGTCAAGGATTTGAATGTGGTTTAAACATTGCAAACTTTAATGATATTAAGGTGGGCGATGTTGTAGAGGCCTTTGAAATGGTCGAAGTAAAACGAACCTTAGATTAGTTTTAAAATAAAAAAGCGCGGTTTTATACCGGGCTTTTTTATTGGTACTTATCTTAAAGAAAAAGCAACGCGCCTACTCCGAAAAGAGCTCCATATACTGCAGCAATTCCCAATACCCAATGTAGTAATAACATCCATGAGGATGGCCCATGCTCATTTGTTTCATTGACCTTAAGCGCTACGGGTTTCCATGAACCTCCAGGCTGAACAGTTTTATAAAACTTTACCAGCGTATAAAACGGCTCAGGACTCGTTAGATACATGGTAGTAATCCATGTTACTGTTGTAAAGGCAACGGTAAAAAAGAAACTGTTTGGGAAAGCCCAATCAAGTAGCGTATGAGCTATACCGTAACCAATAAATGGCGCCAAGGTTGCTGCAATTTCCGTCCATGCATTTATCCTCCACCAATACCATCGCAGTATCAGGACTAAACCGAGTCCTGCCCCGCATTCCATAATAAACTGCCATACTCCAGCAATACTATCCATCATGCTGGTGACAAGCAACCCTATAAAAGCTAGAATTAGTGTAACTAACTTAGACATATTCAGGGTATTTCGCTTTGGTGAACTTGGACGGATAAAGCGTAAATAAAGGTCATTAATCAAGTAAGAGGCGCCCCAATTTAATTGAGTCGACATGGTCGACATGTATGCGGCAAAAAAGGATGCCAAAAGCATTCCTAATAAACCTTTTGGCATGAAATCGCGCATTATAAATATGTAGCCAAAACGGTAGTCCTGATTGTATTTTACCGCCTGTGGCAATTGTTCTCCATAAACGGCGCCCCAAGTATTCAGCCATTGCTCATATTCAGCTTCTTGTGCTGTCGTCATTCTTTCAAACGGCTGGTCTCCAGATAACATTTCGTAAGAAATAAAATTCGGCAGGTCTTCTGCGGGATTTCCCTTGGAGCCATATAATGCTATTGCGCTAAGTGCAACTAAAATCCAAGGCCAAGGTCTCACCGCATAGTGTCCAATTTGAAATAAGGCGCTGGCTAAAAAAGAAGAACGCTCGTCTTTTGTTGCCAACATTCTCTGAGCGCTGTAGCCACCGCCTCCGGGCTCAGCTCCTGGGTACCAAGATGACCACCAAACCATTCCAAAAAAAGCAAGAAAAGAGGCCAGTGTTATTTGATAACCTCCCTGAGATGAATCGGTATTTCCTACAGCAGGTAAAAATTCGAACGTTTCTGATGGAAGCACTTCTTTGAGTCCTGAAATACCGCCTACTTCTGGAGATTGAAGCACATATACAGCGAGAACAATAGATCCCGACATGGCAAGGATAAATTGGAAAACGTCAGTATAAACAACCCCTTTAAGACCGCTTAAACTCACGTAAACAACAACACCAACAAGCGACAAACCGGTCCAAGTAAAGGCTTCTGAATAAGAAAGACCAAAGAAACCTTGCAGCAGAGTAATCATAGCAACATTTACCCATCCCATAATAAGGATATTCATGAAGGCACCTAAATAGATGGATTTGAATGCTCTTAAAAGCGCGGCAGGCTGACCGGAATATCTGAATTCTATAAATTCAACTTCGGTTGTTAGGCCTGAACGACGCCATAAACGAGAGAAAAACACGGTGGTGAGCATTCCTCCAGCGAGCAAGTTCCACCAAAGCCAGTTTCCGCTGATTCCGTATTGCCCTACCAATTCTGTAACTGCTAAAGGAGTATCAGCAGCGAATGTGGTTGCCACCATTGATATTCCGGCTATATACCAAGGCAGCGAACGCCCTCCTAAAAAATATTCACTTACAGAGGACTTGTTACTACGGCCAAAATACATGCCTACTAGAACAGTTGCTAGGAGTAATGTAATAAGAACTATAAGGTCTAAGGTGGTTAGCGTCATAAGTTTACTTACGTTTTCTTTGGAAGAAGTTCGTGATTATTTCACCGCATTCATATTCCATTATACCTGTAATTAATTCTGTCTTAGGATGAAGATTTCCGCCGTGCTCTTGGAAACCTCGTTTAGCATCTTTTGCACCAAAAACTACTCGACCCATTTGTGACCAGTAAATAGCGCCAGCGCACATGGGGCATGGCTCTAGTGTTACATAGAGCGTGCATTTTTGAAGGTATTTAGATCCTAAGTAATTTGATGCTGCGGTTATAGCTTGTATTTCTGCGTGAGCGGTAACGTCAGTAAGTTTTTCCGTAAGATTGTGCCCTCTTGCTATGATTCGCCCATTAGCGGTGATAACAGCCCCAACAGGGACTTCGCCTTTACTTGCAGCTATACGTGCTTCAGCGAGTGCAGCTTTCATGAATATGCTGTTATTGTCTAGCTCTATCATCTTCAACGCAAAATAGGTATTTGCCTCACAAGTTTGGCTATTTTTGCGGTTCAAACATAAAGTAAGATGTACAGATCTCATACTTGTGGCGAATTGCGCGCCTCACACATAGGACAAGAAGTTACACTAGCAGGTTGGGTTCAGCGCTCGCGTGAATTAGGGGGAATGACATTTCTTGATTTACGCGATCGTTATGGAATTACTCAGGTAGCGTTTAATGAAGAGTGGGACGCTAATCTATTGCAAGAGGCAAGAAAGTTAGGCCGTGAGTGGGTGGTTCAAATTAAAGGTGAGGTAATAGAAAGGCACAGTAAAAATGCTGCGATGTCAACCGGTGATGTAGAAATCAAGAGTTCTCATCTAACGGTGCTTAATGCAGCGGATACGCCGCCATTTACTATTGAAGAGGAAAGTGACGGTGGTGAAGAGTTAAGGATGAAATACCGGTACTTGGATTTGCGCAGAGCTCCGTTACAACGCAATCTAGCATTGCGAAATCGTGTAAATATTGAGGTGCGGAAGTATTTAGATCAGGAGGGTTTCATGGATATTGAAACACCGTTTTTAATAAAATCTACACCGGAAGGCGCAAGAGATTTTGTTGTCCCGTCCCGTATGCAGGAAGGTAAGTTTTATGCTTTACCACAAAGTCCGCAAACATTTAAGCAACTGCTTATGGTAAGTGGTTATGATAAGTATTACCAGATTACCCGTTGTTTCCGTGATGAGGATTTAAGAGCGGATCGTCAACCTGAATTCACCCAGATAGATTGCGAGATGGCCTTCGTTGAGCAAGAAGATATTTTGAGCACTTTTGAGGGTTTGCTGCTACACCTTTTAAAAGAAGTTAAAGGGGTTCATATTGATGGCGTGCCTCGCATGACCTACGCGGAATCAATGGAAAGGTTTGGCAATGACAAACCAGATATTCGATTTGGTATGGAGTTAGCAAATTTAAATGAGCTTACTCAAAACCTTGGCTTCATGGTATTTGATCAAGCAGAGACGGTTTTAGGCATTGCCGTTCCGGGGGCAGCATCTTGGTCGCGCAAGCAGATAGACAAATTAACTGATTGGGTGAAGCGTCCAGACATCGGGATGAAAGGCATGGTTTACTGTAAGGTGAATGAGGACGGTACGTACAAGAGTTCGGTAGACAAGTTTTATACGCAAGAACAACAAGCCGAGTGGGCCAAAGCAGCGGAAGCTAATCCAGGTGATTTGATTTTAATATTAGCTGGCGAGGAGCGTTTGACTAGAAAGGCTACGTCTGAGTTGCGACTGCATATTGCAGAGGAAATGGGATTGCGAAACCCTGAGGATTTTGCCCCTTTATGGGTAGTTGACTTTCCATTGTTAGAATGGGATCATGAATCAGAACGTTTCCATGCTATGCACCATCCGTTTACTTCTCCGAAACCTGAGGATATAGAGTTAATTGAAACAAATCCAGGAGAGGTACGTGCAAACGCATATGATTTAGTGTTAAACGGGAATGAAATTGGCGGAGGGTCAATACGTATTCATGATCGAGCACTACAAAGTAGAATGTTTGACTTACTCGGCTTTTCAAAAGAAGAAGCAGAGAAGCAGTTTGGATTTTTAATGAACGCGTTTGAATATGGAGCCCCGCCTCACGGAGGTTTAGCTTTTGGGTTTGATCGACTCGTAGCAATCCTTGGCGGCGCTGAGGTTATCCGAGATTTTATTGCATTTCCAAAAAATAATTCAGGTCGCGATGTTATGATTGACGCTCCAGCGACAATTGACGAAATTCAACTCAATGAGTTAAAGCTTATAACCACTGCGAAACCGAATGAATAGATAAGTACAGTTTTTGTAGCTTTAGCCTCCTTAACAACTTCATATGCTACGAAAACTTACCCTGTCGTTAGCCTTTATTGCCGCCACATTTATTTTAAAAGCCCAAAAACCCGAGTCCAATACATTGTCAGACAAAGAGATTCGAGAAATGACATGGGTTGAAGCCATGCAAGATTATCGTGTCAACTTTCACACGGTGGTCTCTAAGTTTGAAAAAGCCCACAAAGGAGTGACCTATGAAAAAGGTCATGGAATTAAACAATTCCGTCGGTGGGAATACATGATGGGTCAGCGCGTTGGCGCAGACGGCGTTAGGCCAAATCCCGCTGTCTTATACCAAGCAATTCAATCTCAAAAAAGCAGTAACACATCAGAATACGGTGAGTGGAAACCTATGGGTCCATTTAATGCGCCTTCTGGTGGTGGAATTGGCAGAATCAATAACGTAGCGTTTCACCCTCTCCATAATGACACCATTTATGCGGGAGCTCCCGCTGGAGGACTATGGGTGAGCTATGATGACGGTCAGAGTTGGCAAACCTTTACAGATGAACTAACCAACTTAGGAATAAGTGATCTTGCTATTGATCCTACTAATCCGAATATTATGTATTTGGCTACAGGAGATCGTGACGGTGCGGACACCTATAGTTACGGCCTTTTAAAGTCAACTGACGGTGGTTTAACGTGGGGTACAACGGGCTTGTCATTTAATGTGAGTCAGAATTATAGAATTGGCCGTGTAAATATTGATCCGGACAATACAGATATTATTATTGCAGCCACCAACGGTGGAGTCTACCGATCTACGGATGCTGGGAACACTTTTACACTAGAGCAAATTGGCTCATTTTATGGACTTCATATAGGCAACGGAGATACTGCTTACGCCACTACTTCAGGCAGCTCACCAAAGGTGTATAGATCAGTTGACGCCGGGGATACGTGGCAGCAATTATCCAACGGTCTACCCACAAGTGGAAAGCGTAGATGTGAGTTAGCCGTAAGCAATACCCCCGGAACGTTGTACGTTGTTTACGGGGATAGCAACAATGGTTATGGCGGAGTTTACCGTTCTAAAAATGGAGGAAACTCATGGACGCAAATGAGTTCAACTCCTAATATTATGGGTTGGTCAAACACGGGTTCCGGATCTGGCGGACAGGCCTGGTATGATATGTCTATTGCCTGTGATCCAAATAATGAAAACACCATTTATGTAGGGGGAGTAAATATTTGGAAGTCTACCAATGGAGGTTCTACTTGGTCTATAGTTGGTCATTGGTATGGTGCAGGTTCTACTCCTTATGTTCATGCTGATCACCACGATGCTATATTTAGACCAAATACTTCAGAGCTCTATGTGGGCACAGATGGCGGGGTCTATAAAACAACTAATGGCGGAGCATCATGGTCTGAGTTGAATGACGGAATGAACATCTCTCAATATTATAAGATAAGCCAAAGCACTTCAGATACTTCTTTAATTGTGGCCGGTGCTCAAGATAATGGTTCACATTTACGCTCGAATACATTCAACTGGTCAGAGGTTACTGGTGGAGATGGAATGGACAATGGTGTGGATGCTGTCAATGACAATATTCTCTACACTTCTGTATATTATGGTGACTTCTACAGGAGTAATAATGGAGGTGCTTTTTTCTCACCGATTAATAATCTATCACCCGCGGGATCTGGGAATTGGGTAACCCCATTTAATGTTGATCCTGTTGTTTCAAATACTATTTATGCTGGTTTCACAAGATTATGGAAATCTGTAAACGGAGGTCAAAGTTGGTCGGCAACGTCAACAAATAATGTGAACGGGAACTCCAATATTGATGAGTTTGAAGTTGCTAAAAGCAATGCAAATTTCATCTATGTACTCATCAATCAAAACGTATATAAGTCAACCAACGCCGGTTCCAGTTGGTCCACAATAACTCCTTCAGGGAGCTTGGCTCCAGGGTCTAATGTATTAGGTATAGGAATTGATCCGGACGATGAAAATCATATTGCTATTGCTATTGGCGGTTATAATGGGAATAAGAAAGCGATGGAAAGCTTTAATGGAGGACAAACATGGTCAAACATTTCAACGGGTCTTCCTAATGTTCCTGCTACAGCGATTGCTTTTGAGGGTAACGGTAGTGATGGTATTTATATTGGAACTGATATAGGGGTGTATTACAAGAGCTCCATTTACCCTACATGGGTTAGTTACAATAAGAACTTACCAAACGTTATAATCAGTGATTTAGAGGTCTACGAAGATCAGTCTTTGCTGCGCATTGGAACCTTCGGTCGCGGTGTTTGGCAGAGCCCTATGATGGCAGGTTTAAGTAATGCTCCTGAAGCGAATTTTAATGCTGATCCATACAGTACTTGTGGGTTGTTGGATACGATTCAATTATCAGACGCATCATCAGGACAGCCAACATCTTGGTATTGGCAGATTACGCCGTCATCATATAGTTTTGTTGGTGGAACTAATGACAGTTCTGAAAACCCGCAGATTGCCTTTAGCTCAACGGGTAATTATACAGTCACACTTAGTGTAAGCAACAACTATGGAACAGATGATACCACCCAATTCCAAGTTATTTCTGTAGGCGGTGCTATGCTTCCTTTTATAGAAGACTTTGAAAATGGAAGTAATGGTTGGGAGATTTATAATCCTGACAATGGCATTACCTGGGCGGCGGCGTCAGTTGGCGGATCCACTCCGGGTTCAACCGCTATGAGCGTGAGTCATTATTCTTACTCCACTAGCGGTGAGGTAGATGAATTGATAAGTCCGCCTCTTGATTTCTCTAATGACACCCTGGTCACAATGACCTTTGAATATGCATCATCCTATTATTCCTCAGGATATACGGATAGCTTGAAGGTATATATTAGTGGAGATTGTGGTTCTAGTTGGAACGAATTGGCAAGTTGGAAATCGGATGATGTTACTTTTAGTACAGCTGGACAGTTGTCTAGTTCATTTGTTCCAAATAGTCCTTCTAATTGGTGTTTTGGGAACGCGAATGTATCATGTCCTTCAATTGATTTGAACGCGTATAGTGGAATGTCAGGTATTCGCGTCAAGTTTGTTGCGATTAACGGATATGGGAACAATATTTTCATTGACAATATTAACATAATCGGTCAAGCTCAAATTGCTCCTGTAGCATCCTTTGTAGGTGATACCGCGGCATGTGTGGGACAGACTTTGAAATTTTACGATTTCACTACGCCATCGCCCACAACTCGTATGTGGTATTTCCCAGGAGGAACTCCATCAACGTCAACATTGGCAAGCCCTTCTGTAACCTATGCAGCCCCTGGCATGTATGATGTAAAACTTGTAGTGAGTAATACAGTAGGATCAGATTCTGTTTCACTTGTCAATTATGTTGATATCGTAACAGCTCCAACATCCTCTGTATCCCTTTCAGTGAGTTCATCTACCGTTTGTGAAAACGACAGTGTTTTTGCTTCAGCAACTTATTTGAATGGAGGACTTTCACCCTCATTTGACTGGATGATTAACGGTAGTGTTGTTTATTCTGGCGGTACAACTTACGCTGGAGTATTATTGGATGGAGATGTACTAAAAGTCAAAATGACTAGTTCAGACGATTGTGTTTCTTCCAAGGTAGTATTTGATTCTTTGACAATTACGGTCAACGCCTTACCTGCTGTAACATTGGCCTCACAGGGCTATGTATGTGAGTTAGAAGACCCAAAAATCTTGACAGGCGGAGCCCCCGTCGGTGGAGTTTATTCTGGTACGGGTGTGTCCAACGGTTCCATTTTCCCAAATATTGCAGGTGTTGGTTCACATTGGATTTATTACACCTATACAGACCCAATAACTGGTTGCTCAAATACAAAGCAACGGTCTATGAGTGTACAGCCGGCCCCAAATAAGCCTACTGTGGCTCAAGACGCATTAACAGGAGAGCTTCAGGCCACCACGCCTCCTGGAAGCTATACTTTCCAATGGTTTGATGCCAACATGAGCCCAATAGCAGGAGCTACATCTTCTACTTATATGCCAGGCTCAAACGGTGATTATTACGTAGAGATTACCTCAAATATCCAATGCTCTAATATCTCTGATGTGTACAGCGTAAACAACATAGGATTAGGCGAGGAACTTTTATCGGGTTATGAAATTTATCCTAACCCAGCAGTAAATATGTTGACGATTCGCTTAGACGGTATTTCTAACGTAAGAATTCTTGATGCAGCTGGCCGCACGGTGCTTATAACCACTGTAAACGGTTCTTTAGATGTAGATGTACAAGATTGGGCACGTGGTGCTTACATGGTCCAACTCATTCAAAATGATGAAATTGAAAATGTACCGCTACTGTTACAGTAGATGCGTATGAATTGATATAAAAAAACCTCCTGAACTTCAGGAGGTTTTTTTTTGACGAAAGTCAAGCCTTAGGCTATAGACATGTGATTTATCAAGCTTTTAAAAAGCTCTAACCCGTCTTCATTATTTAATTCGGAATCAGCAGCGCGCTCTGGATGCGGCATCATTCCAAAAACATTCTTTGCTCTATTGCAGACTCCTGCAATATTTTCGACGGCTCCATTAGGGTTTTCAGCTTCACTTACAACACCGGATTGACTGGAATATTTAAAGAGAATTTGGTCGTTCGCTTTTAAATCTTCTAAAGTTTCGTTAGAACAATAGTAATTCCCCTCGCCATGCGCGATTGGTATTTTATAGCCGCGATTATGGTCAAGATCTGCTGTAATTCCCGCTGTCGTACTTATGGGTTTGATAAATACGTTTTTGCAGATGAATTTGTGACTGTTATTATGCCTTAACGCTCCAGGTAATAAGCCGCTTTCAGTTAGTATTTGAAATCCATTGCATACCCCTAATACATAACCGCCGTTATTCGCAAAATCAATTACGCTGCCCATAATAGGACTCATTTTGGCTATAGCTCCAGATCGTAAGTAATCTCCGTATGAAAATCCACCAGGTAGAACTACGCAATCTACCTCTTGAAGATCAGTATCCTTATGCCACAGGTTGACCACATCATAACCCATGATAGTCTCCAATACATAAATCATGTCTTGGTCACAGTTTGACCCCGGAAAGGTAATTACACCAAACTTCATAGCGTTTACTTTTATTGCGACAAATGTACAGTCTTTAGCGCAATATTGAAGACATGAGTTAGGAAGGATTGTATATACTTATTGGCAGTATTTTCCTTGAAGTACCCTGATTATGAGAGATCCATACCTTTAGGAGATATACGCCACTTGGTGGCCTTTTATTCAACCAATTTATAGGTCTAATTTCCAGGTATTGTTCACCAGCACTTATGGGCTGGTCAA
>PXYR01000036.1:0-3572 GCA_003023665.1 Bacteroidota bacterium | reverse complement strand
GGCGCCCAATTAAGAGAATCTGTTCCTGAAAGATTAAAGGAAATCCTTTCTGCGCTATGCTTGTCATAAAGTTCTTGATTCCATGGTGCATAAGTCATTTGGTCAATTAGAGCGCCAAACCTGCCGAAAAGACGAATGGAACACCTTACGTTAGGAAGAGAAAATGGTGCAGGTACAGATAAAAAACCCTTTGGTAATAACAGGGGGTAAAGAGGCTCTTGTGAATTATAGCGTGCCAAATCGGGATCAATTAATTGGACTTCAAAGGAGCCGACTTCCGGATTTTTCTCTAGTTGTAAATCTTGGAGAATCACAGGGAATGAATTGTTATTGTGCAGCTCAATGAACTCACTCAAATAGTTCGGGTTAAAATGAACCTCGCTTAAAAACAGATGCGAGCTGTCCGAATGGAGTGGAGTTTGAAATTGAAATGTAGTATCACCAAGTGGTTCGGAGAGTTTGATTCCTGCAGGTAGTAAAAAGGGTCGTTCAGGGTCGAATACGTGGGAAAGAATGGAAGGTTCTAAGAGGTCAAGGTATGGCCATACGGAATAAGAAAACTCGCTATATACCTGACCTGTAGAGTCTACAAAAAAGGCAATAGTTTCCTGATTTGGAAGGTTAGCTTCCAAAACCTGATTTGGAGTGTAAGTCGCAATGGATTCCACATAGAATTGATTTGCTAGGCCATTTAGCGATTCCGCAACTAAAAGGAAGTCACCAAGTTTCTGATGCGGTGCAAAGATTTCTTTATATGGTTGTAAGCAGAGAATAATACCATCTTTTTGAATAGTTAGAACCGCTTCTTCAGGAAGCCTTAGATCTTTAACCAACCGTGTATGGCCGCTGTCCAAATCATAGGTAAATAGTGTTGTTTTACCAGAAGGCTCTAAAACGGATAGGGTGATATTAGCTACAGCTTGGTCTGATTGTACGTCAATAAAATACCCTCCTGCAGAAGCAAAAGGATGAATAGCAGTAATCCAGCATGTCTTTGGCGTGGGGTAATTAATTTCAATTTTGTGTGTATTGATGGTGCTTAAATTTCCTTCAGCATCCAGGGCATTTGGAATGAGAATTTCATAATAACCAATAGGAATGGGACGGGATTTTTCTAAATACCAGTATTCGTCAAAGTGGCTGCGAATGGTCAATGTATCCTTAAACGCACCATCGGAAAGTAGAAAAGCTTCAAAACCATTGGCTAATTCGCACCATTCGTTCCATTTTACTTGTAAAGAAAAAGGGTTTAAAATAGCACAGCTAAGTATTGATGGTCCAATGGTGTCGGGGAAATCGAAACCTTCAGCCAGTAATGTTGAAAAGAGAAATTTATCTACACGAGTTGAGGTAAAGCGCGCATATATACTCAAAGACTCACTTCGCATTAGGGTGCTGTCCGCGCAAGTAAAGAGAAGAGAATCATCATCATAAACCAAGAAATGACCTGAAGAATCCCTTAATATTTTTAATGATACCTGCGGGTTGTTTGAATTAACATAATTAGGAATATGGCCAATTACTGTATCCTTGAGAGGGGTGTGAAGGATCAGGCTTAGGTTGTCTGAGGTATTTCCGCCCAATTGTATGGCATAATAGTTTGAACCATTTTCAATGAATCTGAATTCACAATAGTTTGCGCTTGAAGGGTTAAAACCCATTGAGACATTTAGACGCCATTCTGCATTTAGTCCGGCTAGACTTGACCGTCTCCAAATTAATGAACCTGCAGAAGGAGCGTTAGATTGCAATCCTTGCTTGGTATAATTCATCCATGCTGTATCACCTGTCCATTGGGGATTAGGTGAAGTTAGAGAGTCTGAAAGGTGATAGAATTGCCCAAAAGCAGTATTGGAAATGAGGTAAAGATTAAAGATTAAGGCATAACGGAACCGTTGGGTTTTCATAAGGCGGATAAGAATTAGATTTGTAGGGTTCTAAATAAGTTAGTGTTTTTATGAGAATTGCAATAGTTGGTGTAACGGGAATGGTTGGACAGATCATTTTAAAAGTTTTAGCAGAGCGAAGCTTTCCTGTAACCGAGTTGATTCCTGTTGCCTCAGAAAAAAGCGTGGGTAAACAAATTCAATTTGGTGGTAGAGCCTGGGTAATTCAAAATATTGAGCATGCAGTTTCCGCCGCTCCAGATATTGCATTATTCTCGGCAGGAGGTAATCTATCATTAGAGTGGGCTCCAAAATTTGCAGCAGTAGGTACACGTGTTGTAGACAATTCCAGCGCATGGCGAATGGACATTAATAAAAAGCTAATTGTTCCCGAAATCAATGCAGATACATTGGAATCAACGGACATGATTATTGCAAACCCTAACTGTTCTACCATACAGCTTGTTATGGCATTAAACCCATTGCATAAGGCATTTGGTGCTAAGCGAGTAATTGTGAGCACATATCAAAGCGTAACAGGAACCGGAAAAGCAGCCGTAGATCAGCTTGAGGGTGAGCGGTTAGGCGCAAATGTGCATATGGTTTATCCATATAAAATTGATCGAAATTGTATTCCTCATTGCGATGTTTTTCTTGACAATGATTACACCAAAGAGGAAATGAAGATGACTCAAGAGACGGTTAAAATTATAGGTGACGACAGAATAAAATTGGCAGCAACAGCGGTTCGTGTTCCGGTACAGGGAGGGCATAGCGAAAGTGTCAATATTCAGTTTGAACGGCCTTTCGAAATAGCGGAAATACGCCAAATATTAAGTGAGACTGATGGCATAACTCTGCAAGACCAACCAGAATTTAATACCTACCCAATGCCATTAATGGCGGAGGGAAAAGATGATGTTTATGTGGGTCGAATAAGGCGAGATTTTACTGCAGAAAACGCCCTGAATATTTGGATTGTCAGTGACAATCTGCGCAAAGGTGCTGCAACCAATACTGTTCAGATTGCAGAAGCTCTTCTTGCGAAGGGATTTGTTAGTTATTGATTCTTTTTCACAATTCCTTACCATAATCGCGGAACAGATGGCCTCTTATTTGTGTTATTTGAACCATGAAGGTGAAAATATTAACTATAGCTGTGTTTGGGTTAGTCCTGAGCTGTACAGCACAAACCAACAAGAAAATGAGTGATGCATATGCAATGGCAGTCATTCCTGAACCCGGTGAAGGTCAAGAAGTAGCAGTTTTAGCTTCAGGATGTTTTTGGGGTACAGAATATTATTTACAGAAAATACCTGGGGTACTTGCTACTACATGTGGATATACAGGAGGTATGGTCAAGAACCCAAGTTATAGGGAGGTATGCACAAAACGCACGGGACATTATGAGGCCGTTCATGTTGTTTTTGATCCTTCTCAGGTAAGTTTTGAGGAATTGGCGCGTGTGTTCTTTGAAACGCACGATCCAACGCAGCGCGATGGACAGGGTCCAGATATTGGACCTCAATACCGTAGTGCCATTTTTTTTCAAAATGAAGCACAATTTGAAATAGCCTTGATGTTGAAAACATTGCTGGTGAATAAGGGCTACGATGTAGCTACGGAAATTCTTCCAGCAGCCGAATTTTATTCTGCGGAAAATTATCATCAGGATTATTATGACAA
>PXYR01000035.1:7034-14983 GCA_003023665.1 Bacteroidota bacterium | reverse complement strand
ACCTTTCCAGAACGCACCGCGTCACTAGAAATACTGCGTGTTTTGAACAATCTTACGCACCAAAGAAATTTGTCTATTCGCATACCAACAAATTTGAAACATTTCGGGTACTTTACAACTGCAAATAGTAGTAAATATGAAGTCCAACATTTTAATCAGCGCTTTGTTGCCAGTTTTTCTCTTGATGGCTTGTAATAAAGGTCCCCAAGACGCTGTGCCGTCAAAAGAAACCGAGACCATGGCTAAATACAAAAAAGGTTACCAATTGTATACAATTAGAGAAGAATTGACAAATGATTCTATGCTGAGTGCCTCTTTGATTTCTAGCTCCAATATGGGGTATGTTCAGGTTGAGTCCTTTGGTTATCAAGAAGGAACTTTTTTTGGTCAAAGCCCAAAGCAGTTCAAAAAAACTATTGATAGCGCTTCCCTAATATCCCCTAGCGGGCATTATATGCCTATGCAGCTTGCGACAAACAACCCTGAACCCATAGACACAGGGACAATAGAAGACATCTTAGATGCTGCAGAAGCACTAAATCAAAAATGGGTGATTATCCCTTGGATGAGTGAAGGTTGGCGTAACATAAAAGGATATGAATACTTAGCACAATATTTAGTAAAATTGAGCGCAGCATGTAAAGAAAGAGGCATGGTAGCCGCTTGGCACAACCATGAGTTTGAATTTAAACCTTTAGAAAACGGGGTGATCCCTTTTGATTATTTAGTGAGCACCTTAAAGGAGGAAGGAGTAGTCTTTGAAATGGACATCCACTGGGTTGCGTTTGCCGGAGAAGACCCTGTACATTGGATCAAAAAATATCCAGGTATGTTTCCGCTTTGGCATGTCAAAGACTTTGCAGCAGATACCATCACTCAGGTACCTGTTGGGCAAGGTGTGTTGGATTGGGAAAGAATCTTTTCTTATGCTGAACTAAGTGGGATGAAACATTATTATATAGAACAAGATATTTGCGGTGCTGACCGGTCATTACATTGCTTGAAAGAGAGCATTGACTGGGCCAATAGTCAAAAGTTTATGGAATAACCTTGTAATCAATCATAGAAAATTACCTAGATGTACGGAGAGTTAAAAACCCACCTCAGCCAAGAATTGGCTGCAATTAAAGAATCAGGGCTGTTCAAAAGAGAACGCATTATTACTACACCGCAAGACGCAATTATCAAGACTACGGAGGGCACAGAAGTATTGAACTTTTGCTCCAATAACTATTTAGGCTTGAGCTCCCACCCAAGAGTCTTGCAAGCCGCACATAACGCTTTAGAAACGCACGGTTTTGGTATGAGTTCAGTTAGATTCATATGCGGAACGCAGGACATTCATAAAAACTTAGAAGCCAAGATTGCGGAATTTCTCCAGACGGAGGACACCATACTTTATGCCGCCGCCTTTGATGCTAATGGCGGTGTTTTTGAACCACTACTTACAGACCAAGACGCCATTATTTCCGACAGCCTCAATCACGCTTCGATTATTGACGGAGTTCGCCTTTGTAAGGCGAGCAGATATCGCTATGCGAATAATGACATGGCGGATTTAGAGCAACAGTTGAAATCTGCTGAAAACGCTCGGTTTAAAATCATTGTAACGGATGGTGTTTTCTCCATGGACGGCTATGTGGCCCAATTAGATAAAATATGTGATTTAGCAGACAAGTATGATGCTTTGGTCATGGTAGATGAATGCCATGCAACCGGTTTTATTGGGAAAAGTGGACGTGGTACCGTTGAACTCAAAAATGTCCTTGGTAGGGTTGATATCATAACAGGAACCTTGGGCAAAGCTTTAGGAGGAGCAATGGGTGGTTTTACAACTGGCAGGAGAGAAATTATAGAAATGCTCCGTCAAAAATCTAGACCTTACTTATTTTCTAATTCGCTCGCTCCTTCAATCGTTGGTGCATCCATAGAAGTCTTTAACCTCCTAAGCGAAAGCACCGAACTTAGGGATAGACTAGAATGGAATATTAACTATTTCAAAAAGGGAATTAAAGATGCTGGATTTGACTATAAGGATGGTGATAGCGCAATTGTCCCTATAATGCTTTATGATGCCGCTCTCAGCCAAAATTTCGCAGATCGCTTATTGGAAGAAGGTATTTATGTCATTGGTTTCTTTTATCCGGTTGTCCCAAAAGGTCAAGCTAGAATTAGAGTTCAATTGAGCGCAGGACATAATAAAGAGCATTTAGATAGGGCTATCACTGCTTTCGTAAAAGTTGGAAAAGAACTTGAAGTACTTTGAAGCTAACTTTTAACATCCTTTTATTATCAAGAAAGTAAGGCACTTATTCTTATCTAACCTGTAGGATGTTACTTTTACACCCTCAAATAAAGAGCTCATAGCGCATGCTAATACAAATCGCACAATTTCTTCTCGGACTCTCCTTATTGATTGTCATTCACGAATTCGGTCATTTCTTGCCTGCAAAGTATTTTGGCATTAAAGTTTCCAAATTCTATCTCTTTTTTGACTACAAATTCTCCATACTCAAAAAGAAAATTGGCGAGACAGAATGGGGCATAGGTTGGATTCCTCTAGGAGGCTATGTCAAGATTGAAGGGATGGTCGATGAAAGTATGGATACAGAGAACCTAAGCGAAGAGCCGGAAGAATGGGAATTCCGAGCAAAACCCGCTTGGCAACGTATTATTGTTCTTACTGGTGGGGTAATTATGAATTTTCTCACAGCCTATTTCATCTACGTATTCCTTCTGATGGGTTACGGAAAGGACTATCTGCCCAATGAATCTTTAGTTAATGGTGTTTGGACGAATGAAATAGGCCTAGAAATGGGAATTCAACATGGAGATAAAATTCTACGCATTGGAGATTATACACCCGAAAGTTACAGTGAGACGGCATTAGAAATTCTTCTAAGCCAAGGGGAAGATCTTGTAGTGGAGCGCGACGGTCAAGAGGTACGCATTCCGATAGCCGTAGAATACATTGAGGAAATGATAAAGAACAAAAAGTTTGTCGGACTTATCAAGCCTCGAATGCCTTATGTTGTTGGTGGTTTTGCAGAAGGTAGCTTTGGAGAGCGCGAAGGACTTAAGTTAGGAGATAGTATAGTAGGGTTAAACGGCGTACAAATGCTGTTTTTTGACCAATACAAAAAAATCTTGCCCAGCTATGCCAACAAGGACATTAGCCTAACCTACTTCAGAGACGGTATTTTAGATACACTCAATTTCACTTTACCCGAAAGCGGAAAGCTAGATGTTTACAATACTACAGAAGTATTCAAATACTATGAAATAAAGAATAAACCCTACACTTTTGCTGCCGCTTTAACCGGAGCAGGAAATGAAGTTGTTGCCAAACTAGATGGGTATGTACGTCAATTCAAACTGATTTTTAATCCAAAAACCGAGGCGTATAAGGAAGTAGGTGGTTTTCTGACCATCTTAAAGCAATACGATAAGATTTGGGATTGGAGACATTTCTGGGAATTCACGGCTTTCTTAAGCATTATGCTGGGATTCCTTAATATTTTGCCCATACCCGCGCTCGACGGAGGACACGTTGTATTTACCACAATAGAGATGGTTACAGGAAAAAAGCCTTCCATAAAAGTTTTAGAGGTTGCACAGATGATTGGGTTCTTTATTCTTTTGGGTCTATTGATTTTTGCAAATGGCCAAGACATTTTGCGCGCTATTTCTGGTTAAATGAATCAGAGTGCCACCATATACGAGCATCTTGGAAGGGTCAAAGATCCTGAGATACCGGTTATGAGTTTGCACGACATGGGTATTTTAAGAGAAGTAACGGTTCTTCCAAAGGAGGATAGTAGATATTCTAGAGCAATAGAGCTTTTCCAAAAAACGCACCCGGATTTATCTATTTCTCAATCTGATCTTGTGTATCAAATCACCATAAGCCCCACTTATGTGGGTTGTCCAGCTATGGACCGCATGGAACAAGATATCAAGGAGGCAATGTACGTTATGCAACTTCCTTTTATTGTGGAACAGCAACTTCAGCCTCCATGGACAACGGACTGGATTTCAGAAGAAGGTCGAATTAAAATGGAAGAGTACGGAATTGCCCCGCCTTTAAAAGAAAGTAATGATAAGCGAGTTCTTTTCGCTGAAGCACCAAAAGTGAGTTGTCCAAAGTGTAAAAGTGACAATACACGCATGCTAAGTAGACATGGGAGTACCCCATGCAAGAGCCAGTACGCCTGCAACCATTGTTTAGAGCCATTTGAATATTTTAAGTGCCTCTAAGTTCTATTGATTAGCCGTATTTTAGGGAACCCAAACAATCACAGAAATGCCTAAAAGCCCTACTATTCCTTTGAAGAAAGCCTTCAAGCTCATGGCAACAGCTAAGAGTATGACGGCACTCTATGAGCGTGAAAAGGAAACCACATCTAAATATGTGCATGCTACCAGTAGAGGTCATGAAGCAGCACAACTAGCATTGGCACTTCAATTAGAGCCCAAAGATTTTGTATCACCTTACTATAGAGACGACAGCATTCTTTTAGGAATCGGAATGACCCCCAAGGACCTAATGCTTCAACTCTTAGCAAAAAAAGACGACCCTTTCTCTGGCGGAAGAACCTATTATAGCCATCCTTCATTAAATGATTCGGACAAACCTAAAATTCCTCACCAGAGCTCTGCTACAGGAATGCAAGCTATACCCACTGCAGGAATTGCTATGGGTATTCAATACCGGGAAAAACAGGGATTAGCCTCTAAAGAGGATATTGGTGCAATCGCTGTATGTAGCATTGGGGACAGTGCAATGACAGAAGGCGAAATTTCTGAAGCAATGCATATGGCTGCATTAAAGCAATTCCCTTTACTTATGTTCGTTCAAGACAACGGATGGGATATTTCTGCCAACCGTAAGGAAGTTCATCATAGTAATGCAGTGGAATATGCTAAAGGTTTCACGGGGATTGAAACAAGAGATCTCAATGGTTCAAACTTTATAGAGTGCTATCAAGCGCTTAGCGAAGTGATTCAAATTATGAGAACTGAACGGCGACCATTTTTAGTTCGTTGCGACGTACCTCTTTTGAATCATCACACTTCAGGAGTCAGAAAAGAATGGTACAGAGACGACCTAGATAAGGCGGCCATGCGCGATCCTTTCCCTGTTCTACGACAACAATGTCTAGATGACGGAAGTACAGAAAAAGAACTCATTAAATGGGAAAACGAAGCACAAGCATTTGTAGAAGCTCAGTATAAAGATGCTTTAAACATGCCCGATCCTAATCCAGAAGATTTATTTGAGCACCTATTCGCTCCCACGCCTATAACGGAAGAAAAGGGTGAACGCGAACCCAAAGATGCGGTCCCCACGGTGATGGTTGATGCTGCACTCTTTGCAATCAAAGAACTTATGGCTGCACATCCTGAGTCTTTGTTGTACGGACAAGATGTGGGTGGCAGACTAGGCGGGGTCTTTAGGGAAGCAGCAACCCTTGCTCAAAATTTTGGTGACCAGCGCGTATTTAATACGCCCATTCAAGAAGCGTTTATTATTGGGTCCACAGTAGGTATGGCCGCAGTGGGCTTAAGACCATTTGTAGAAGTTCAGTTTGCCGACTATCTGTGGCCAGGTATGAACCAATTGTTCACTGAGGTAAGCAGAAGTTATTATTTAAGTAACGGCAAATGGCCCACCAGCGCAGTGATTCGCGTTCCCATAGGCGCATATGGTTCAGGAGGGCCCTATCATTCCTCTTCAATTGAAAGCGTGGTCACGAATATTCGAGGAATAAAAATTGCCTATCCTTCTACCGGAGCAGATTTAAAAGGGCTCATGAAAAGCGCTTATTATGACCCCAATCCCGTTGTTATTTTTGAGCACAAGGGACTGTATTGGAGCAAAATACCCGGCACAGAGGGAGCAAAAACTCCAGAACCAAGTGATGATTATGTAATTCCATTTGGTAAGGGTAGAGTTGCATTACAGGCAGACGAAAGTAAAATTCTGTATGGAGAAGCCGTTGTAGTGATTACCTACGGAATGGGTGTGTATTGGGCATTGAAGGCCGCTGAAGAGTTTGACGAACAAATCAGTATAGTTGATTTGAGAACTTTAGCTCCGTGGGACGAAAAATTAGTGATATCTGAAAGCAATAAACACGGTCGTGTTTTGGTCTTAACTGAAGAAAGTGCCTCCCCGAGTTTTGCAGGTTCTGTTCAGGGCAAAATACAATTGGAATGCTTTGAAAACTTAGACGCTCCTGTATTGCTGATGGGCGCTGAGGATGTACCAGCTATTCCCTTAAACAGCACCCTAGAACACGCTATGCTTCCGAATGCTGAAAAAGTAGCTTCGAAGCTCCGAGAATTGCTCAAATATTAACCGCGGGTTATCCGGTAAAAAATCGGTATTTTAGTCGCTCAAAATAGAAGCAAATGAGCACAGCATTTCTAGGGATTATGGGTCCCAACCAAATGATCTTGATTCTTGTAGTCGTATTGCTATTGTTCGGTGGTCGTAAAATTCCTGAACTAATGCGTGGCCTAGGTCGTGGCGTAAAAGAATTTAAAGACGGTGTGGCTGAAGACGACATGAACGACGATTCAAAGGAATAAGCCAAAAGCCTTTCACCTATGAACAGCACTGCAAAAGCGGTACAAGAGTTTTTATCCAAAATTGAGCGGACTAAAGACCTGAATATTTTTTTAGAAGTATGGGGTGATGAGGCTCTAGAGCGGGCCAAAAAAATAGACCTTAAGATTTCTGAAGGAAAGGCAGGCAAGCTTGCTGGAATGGTAATCGCCTTAAAGGATAACATCTGTTACCGCGGTCACAAAGTCAGTGCTGCATCAAAAATTCTTGAAGGGTTTGAAAGCCAGTTTTCTGCAACAGCCGTTGAGCGACTACTCAAAGAGGATGCTGTTTTTATTGGGCGGACAAATTGCGATGAATTTGCAATGGGTTCAGCTAATGAGAACTCGGCCTATGGCGCGGTAAAAAACCCTATTGACCCCACCAAAGTGCCTGGAGGCTCAAGTGGCGGTTCTGCCGCAGCAGTTGCTGCAGGTCTATGTCATGTGGCATTGGGTTCTGATACTGGAGGTTCTATCCGCCAACCCGCAGCATTCACCGGAACTGTTGGGTTTAAACCTTCTTATGGAAGAATTAGCCGTCATGGATTAATTGCCTATGCTTCCAGTTTTGATCAGATTGGACCCTTCTCTAGTAATATTGCTGATGCAGCAAAGGTCATGGAGGTTATGGCTGGTGCAGATGATTTTGATGCTACTGCTATACAAACACCTATGGCTCCGGCGACAAAATTGGCTCCAAAAAAAATAGCCTATTTAAAAACCGCCGTTGATCACCCCAAGGTGGATACAAAGGTGAAAAAGGCATTTCAAGCACAATTAGAATTGCTTGAAAACGCCGGGTGTGAAGTGGAGCCTGTAGAATTTGAATTATTGGATGCGTTGGTGCCTGTCTATTACATTTTAACCACCGCAGAGGCTAGTTCAAATCTTGCTCGTTTTGACGGGGTCCATGCAGGGTTTCGTGCTGAGGATGTGAGCGACCTTGAAAGCGTATACAAAAAGAGCCGTAGTGCCGGTTTTGGTAAAGAGGTGCAACGGAGAATCATGTTAGGGACATTTGTTTTGAGCGCTGGATACTATGATGCTTATTTTGGCAAAGCCCAAGCGGTTCGTCGTATGGTTAAAAACTGGACAGACAAGACATTGGCTGAATTTGATGTTTTGTTATGCCCAACTACGCCATCAACAGCCTTTGGATTAGGTAGAGAAGTAAATGACCCTACCGTAAATTATTTAGAAGATATTTTCACCGTTCAAGCCAATATTGCTGGAACTCCTGCCGTTAGTATACCTATTGGCGTGGACTCAGGCGGTTTACCGATAGGTCTCCAAGTCATGGGTGCAAATGGTTCCGATATGGATACACTTGCCATGGC
>PXYR01000035.1:0-6353 GCA_003023665.1 Bacteroidota bacterium | reverse complement strand
GCTGCTTACAATTCTGGACCCGGCAATGTAAGAAAAGCGATTCGTCGCAGCGGCGGCAAAACTTCCTACTGGGAAATTCGTCCGTTTCTTCCCAGAGAAACCTCAGCTTATGTGCCGCTCTTTATAGCTGCAACCTATGCCATGGAATATGGACATTTGTACGGGATTGGCCCGGCAGACATTCCTGTGTACTACATGCAAACAGATACAGTACGCATTACAAAGCAAGTGCATTTCAAGCAGGTACAGGAAGAATTGGGTATTGACGAAGCTTTGATGGAATTCTTAAATCCGCAGTACAAATACAAGATTGTACCTGTAATCAGTGGTCAAAATTATTTTTTAAGCCTGCCCAAAAGTGCTGCGAATCACTTCCGTATGAATCAAGATTCTATCTACAAAATAGCAGACGCTTACTTCGAGGCCCGCGCCAGCAATATGCCAGATTTAACCCAGATGAATGAGCGGACGATACACCGGGTAAAAAGCGGTGAAACGCTTGGTCATATTGCGGGTAAATATGGTGTGCGAGTGAGCGAAATTAAACGTTGGAACGGGCTAAGAAGTGATATGATTCAAATTGGTCAGCGCATTGTAGTATATCCGCGGAAACTTTAAATGCCCTTAAGTTTTAAAGAATGCTATCTTTCGGTTATGTATTCTAAGTATCTCTTCTTGTTCCTTTTTTTGGCGGCTTGCAAGGAAAAAGCACCGGAGCCGCCGCCAGCCAACGGAATGTACTTCCCTCCTATATCCGGGAATATATGGGCCGATACCTCTGCAGAGAATCTTGGCTGGAATTCAGGTGAAATATCAACGCTGATTGACTATTTAGATTCTTCAAATACCAAAGCATTTATTGTTTTAAAGGACGGTAAAATGGTCATTGAAGAATATTTTGGACAAGCGATTAGCGGCAGCGCGTTTAACTCAAGTTCCTTGTGGTATTGGGCATCTGCCGGAAAAACCATTACTTCTTTCCTTATTGGAAAAGCACAAGAAGAAGGCTATTTAAACATCAATGATCCTAGTGCAGATTTTTTAGGAACGGGTTGGTCAAACATGACTTTAGCGCAAGAAGAGGAAGTAAAAATTCATCACCACCTAACAATGACTACTGGTTTAAACTATTTAGTGTCCAATCTAGATTGCACCCTAGACACTTGTTTAAATTTTAAATCTAATCCAGGGACTCAATGGTTCTATCATAATGCAGCCTACACACTACTTGAAAATATAGTTGTCAATGCAACTGGGACAAGTTTCAATCAGTATACCGATTCCAAAGTTGAAAATCATATTGGCATGAGCGGTCAATGGTTGAGTCAAGGATATAATAATGTCTATTGGAGCAACGCCAGAGATATGGCTCGATTTGGTTTACTCATGCTAAATAACGGAGTATGGAGTTCGGATACATTACTCCATGATCAAAATTATTTTCAGCAGCAGATCACCAGTTCTCAAAGCCTTAACCCCTCCTACGGATATTTATGGTGGCTAAACGGTCAGAACTCTGTCATTTATCCAGGATTACCCGCAAGTTTCAATACTTCTATACTGCCAAATGGTCCATCGGACCTTTACGCTGCGCTAGGTAAAAATGGACAAATCATAGATATTGTGCCAAGTAAAGGTCTAGTGATTGTAAGGATGGGAGAAGCCGCTAGTGGAACGAATAGTGCCCTTCAAATGCACGTTGATATGTGGAACATTATCAATACAATCATACCCGAGTGATTTTGAACATATTATCTAATTGGTCTGTTTTTTGACGATTTCTCCTAACAATAATTGATTTTCATGATACTTAGACTCTTTCAAAGTTGCTCTTTTTTATTTCTCTTCCTGCTTTTAGGATGTAGCGCCCCGGAAACAAACCCCGATGGCACCAAAAAAGATACAAGGATTTTACCTCCTTCAAGTGGAACGCACAGTGAATTGCTTTTGGTAATGCCTGATGAACTTTGGATTGGCCCAGCAGGTGAAGCATTTAGAGAATTGTATTTGGCGGATCAGGAGGGCCTTCCTCAATCAGAAGCCTATTTTGACGCTTCGCGCGTGGAACCCAAAGAGGTGAACAGGATTTTACAAAAGACCAAGAGCATCATGTGGGTTGAAAAAAGTGATACCTCTTTTGTAAAAATGCAAAAGGACTTGTGGGCACGTCCGCAACGAATTGTCAGGATGACCGCCCAAAGTGAAAAGGAACTCGTTGAAGAAATTAAAGGCAGTGCCAAGCAAGTGATTAATGCATTTAAGGAGCACGATATGTCCGTAATTCAAAGTCGGCTTAGAAAAAGTGCTTATGCATACACCCACGAGAACTTAAAAAAGATTGGCATCAAAAAGATGTTGCTTCATAAAGGATTTGACCCTACTCTGGATAAAGAAAACCTTAAGATTTTTGCAACAAAAACGGTGAAAACTATCCAATACATCATGGTAAGCGAGCGACCAATGACGGAAGGCATGGTAAGTATGGACGACATTATTGCACACCGGGACAGTATTGGAAAGAAATACTTTGAGGGTACCCATGAAGACTCTTATATGGAAACGGAATTACTTATTCCACCATTTACAGAGACTACGGAAATCAGTGGAATGTTTGCTCTTGAAACGCGGGGTTTATGGAGGATGGAAAACGATTTCATGGGCGGTCCATTTCTATCCTACACCATCTATGACGAAAAAAACAATCGGATTTTAACCGTAGAAAGTGTTCTGTATGGCCCCACTGCTAAAAAGCGGAATGTTGTACTTGAAATGGAGGCCATGATGCGTTCAATTGTCTTGTAAAACTGCCTTGATTTTGGGTTGACGAATTAGGAAAGGTGCATTACCTTGGAGGTAAACCTTAGAAGCATGTTACAAACCAACATCGCAGATGGTGTTTTAACCATCACTTTTGATCGACCAGATAAATTCAATTCATTTAATCGAGAGCTCGCTTTAGGTGTACAAAGCGCCTTAAAAGAGGCAGCCCAAGATGCACAAATACGCTGTGTTTTGATTACCGGAAATGGGAAAGCGTTTTGTGCGGGCCAAGATTTATCTGAAGCTATGGATGCCAAGGGGCCTGATCTCAGCACGATAGTCAGTGAACATTACAACCCTATAATTCTGGCAATTCGAAAATTAGCTAAGCCAGTAATAGCTGCTGTTAACGGTGTTGCAGCAGGGGCAGGAGCCAACATAGCCTTAGCTTGTGATATTGTGGTGGCTCATGAAAAAGCAAGCTTTATCCAAGCGTTTAGCAAGATTGGCTTAATTCCAGATAGTGGCGGAACCTTTACATTACCTAGATTAATTGGATTTCAAAGGGCAAGTGCATTAATGATGACTGGGGATAAAGTTCCTGCACATCAAGCGCTGCAGATGGGAATGATATATCAGGTTTTTAGCGAAGAAGACTACCCAAGCAAAGTACATGCCTTAGCACTTAAAATGGCCCAAATGCCCACAAAAGGCTTAGCATTAACAAAAGCTGCGCTCAATAAATCTTACGTCAATGATCTACAAGAACAGTTAGACCTTGAAGAAACCCTTCAAGTTCGTGCTGGAAAAACATATGATTTTAATGAAGGTGTGCAAGCATTCTTAGAGAAGCGTGCGCCTGAATTCAAAGGAGAATAAGATGAAAGTAGCTGTTTTAGGAGCCGGAGCTATGGGCACCGGTATTGGACAAGTTGCGGCACAGAATAGTTGCCAAGTAGTGTATTATGACAGCTTTCCAGGAGCTATTGACCGCAGTAAATCTTCCATTGAAAAAATATTTTCTCGACTAGTAGAAAAAGGAAGAATGAGTGACGATGAAAGAGCATCTACGCTAGCTCTAATGAAGTGGTCAAAGGATATTAGTGCAATTAAGGGTGCCGATATAGTTATAGAGGCAGTTATTGAAAATCTTGAAGTCAAGAAGGCGCTTTACGCTGAAGCAGAAGCCTTAATAGCTGAAGATTCGTGGTTATGTACAAATACTTCAAGTTTGAGTATTGCCGCACTATCAAGTGAATTAAGACATCCCCAACGATTTGGGGGATTGCATTTTTTCAACCCAGCACCGTTGATGCCTCTTGTAGAAATTGTGCCAGGAATTCAGAGTAATGATGATTTCGCGGACACCATGGAGGCTTTAATGGCTAGCTGGGGTAAAGTACCTGTTTTAGCCAAAGACACCCCAGGATTTATAGTCAACAAGGTGGCCCGTCCGTTCTACAGCGAGGCCATCAAACTTTACGAAGAGGGTGTGGCAAGCGTTGCGGAGATTGATGCAGCAGTAAAAAGTATTGGCTTTAGAATGGGGCCTTTCGAACTGACAGATTTGATCGGTCACGATGTGAATTATACTGTTACGGAAACCGTTTGGGGCCAATTCTTTTACGACCCGCGTTTCCGTCCGTCCATTACCCAAAAACGCCTAAAAGAAGCTGGGTTGCTTGGTCGTAAAACAGGCCGTGGCTTTTATAATTATGCTTCAGGGATGAATGCGGCCGCGGAAGCACAAAATGAAGCCGAAATAGACCCTATGTTGGGTGAAAAAATTGTTGAGAGAATCTTATGCCTCATTATTAACGAAGCGTTAGATGCCGTTTGGCAGGGAATTGCCTCTCCAGAAAATGTAGATCTTGCAATGACTAAGGGCGTGAATTATCCTAAAGGACCTATCCAATGGGGGCGTGAAATGGGATGGGACCAAGTGCTAGAAACCTTAAATCGTTGTCACAAGCATTACGGTGATGACAGATACAGACCTTGTCCGCTGCTGCGCCACCTAAATTCCGGCAACGCTGAACTGGGCGAAGGCCAACTCACGGATAATTTTATGGTGTAAATGATTCGTTGGCTGTTCATTGCGCTTTTGTCTGGTAGTAGCCTTTTCGGCCAGCTAGTTAAATTTGAATGGATAGACGATTGCTGTACTTTGGTCGGAACCTTTGACTCTACTGAGGTCAGCAGGGTTCAATTACAAAATGCTTTGGATCTCTTTGGCATTCATAGTTTCAGCTACATTGAGCATACGCCGCTTTTATTCAAACCTCAATCCAAGGAGTTACAAGAATCAAAGTTTTTTCTTTTTCTACATGAAATAGAGGAGAAATCTGAGAAATTAACAGCATTAGAACTACCTGTGGGTGCAGTGTTTCAGGAGGCTTTAAAAAAAGAAACTCTTGAATTTTATGACCGAAGTGTTCTTGCGACCGTGTTATTTGGTGCTTTAATAGATGCGGATTTTGAGCAACTTAGAAAATTACCTTGGCACAATGAAAACCGCATGCTCGAACAATACGTTAGTGCCCTGACAGGTTCAGATAAACACTTGATAGAAATCTTTCAAGGACTCGTAATAAAAATGGCGGCTAAAAATGGCGATTCAAAAAGCGTATTAGATCAAGCAAACAACATGCTCATAGCGGAGAATTGGAAGGAATTACTTTCCATTGAAATAATAACTTACGGATGGTATAATGAGGCTATTCAAGGAATTCAAGTACATGAGGAAGAGCAGACTTATAATGAATTATTTTTACCTCTGTTTCAAGAAATTGAATTTGTAGATTGCTGCGAGCCATGACAAAGCCAAGTAAAGAATTACTTAAGCGCACCTATGCGCAGGATGCTTCCATCTACCAGGAAACACCACAGGCCGTTGCTTTTCCTGCCTCCGCAGAACAGGTAATCGAATTAGTTAAATCTGGCAAGCGGCTGATCCCACGCGCCGCAGGAACCTCCCTCGCGGGCCAAGTGGTTGGCGATGGCACCGTACTAGATACCGGTAGGCACATGAACGCCATTCTCCAGGTCAATGTCGAAGAACGTTGGGTAGAGGTTCAGCCAGGTGTCGTTCGAGACGAACTCAACCACCATCTCAAGGAACACGGACTGTTTTTTGGCCCCAACACCTCCACCTCTAACCGCTGTATGATGGGCGGCATGGTGGGCAATAACAGCTCGGGCTCCACCTCTATTTCATACGGGACTACTCGTGAGAAATTGCTTGGTCTTGAGCTGGTCACCGCCGATGGCGCGTTACGTGCCATGGGCGATATTAGGTCCGACGGCGTGCGTGAAATTCCTTCGGAAGTAGAGGATTGGATGACGCAATGGCAAGATGCCTGGACTTCGCAAAACCTAGAAACTCATTTCCCGGATGCGAGCATTCACCGAAGAAATACGGGGTATGCGATTGATTTAATTGGCAATGATGCCGATGCACTCTTGCAGGTGATGTGCGGTTCGGAGGGCACGCTAGGTATTACGACCAAGATTCGGGTGGCCTTGGACCCCCTACCTCCTGCTCATGTGGCCGTCGCTGCATTGCACTACCACAGCATGGATGAAGCCATGGG
>PXYR01000164.1 GCA_003023665.1 Bacteroidota bacterium | reverse complement strand
TTCTGAATTAGGTCTACTCATTGTAATTGGTCTCACTTTCTAGTGTGCCGTATCTATATTTTTCTTTACGAGTCAAATTGTTCTCCTCAAAGTAATACCATGTGCCGTGTTTCTTACCATTGTGATATTCACCTTTGGCAATTAACTTCCCTTCTTCATCGAAGAATTTACATTCACCTTCCAATTTTCCAGCGTTATAAAATCCTTTAGTGCGAAGAGTACCATCGTCCCATTTACGAATCCAATTGCCGTATTCTACCCCTTCTTTAAACTCCAACCGCTGACTGACTCTACCGTTTTCCCAGTAGGTCAATTGAGCTCCATTCAAGATTCCCTTACTATAATCTTCTCTTTGGGTTAAAACTCCTTTTCTAGAATAATAGGTCCATGTACTGTCTTTATTCTGTGCGTCATACAGGCCCTCAGCTTGTAATTCACCCGAACGGTGGTACATACGTGCATATCCCACACCTGTGCTTCCTCGGTAGGAAATTTGAGACATCATACCGCCATCTCGTTCAAAATAATAAGTGAACGTACCAACGGGAAGATCATCTTTGAAAGTACCTGAATACCTGATTTTTCCACTTTCGTACTTTTTTACCCATTTACCTTGTTTTTTACCCGAGGCATCTGTGTAATTCGCCTGAGCAAAAATGGGCAGACTAACCAACAAGGTGAATATTATGACAATGTACTTCATGATACAAATTTAGATACTTACCACAAGTGAACCGGCAAGGATTGAATTAGTTCCACACCAAAATATAAAGGACTGTAGTTACCTCCAAGAAAGAACTTCTGTCTAAAATTCATTTTTATGGAGGATAAGGGGCCTATTTCCCTTTCCACCTGCAAACCAGGTGCAATCATAATTCCAGAACCAACCTCAATTCCACCACCACCGGCTATCCCTGTAGTTGCATCCAATCCATACTTCACCTTTCCTTGATTTCTAAGAAAGGCAAGACTGAAAAGTCCTTCAGCGTAGGCTCCGTAACCGCCGCTTGCTGCCCAAAGGGTATGACCGTAGGCATCTAGAGTATATGTGGTATTTGTCCAGGTCTGTATTCCTAATCCCATGGAAATGCCCGACATGGGATTGTATGGTAAATTGTTTCTATCCGTACCTGACGAGCGTTGCTGTCCACCTCCTGCTAGAACCTTTAAGGCAACCTTCTTTGTGGATTCATTAAGTGTTGAAACAAAACAGCCTCTGTAAAACCCAAAAGAAGAGTTGAGGTCGAAATGCCTGCTGTAAGACGCGAAGGGAACTGAAGCTTTATCTGTCAAGGCACTCCATTGTCCAACGCTAAACTGATGTTGTCCAAATTGAATTCCTGTGCTGAACATAGATGAAATTCCACCGCCGGTGTACACGCCACCTCCTCCGCCTGATCCCATATGAGCTCTTAAGAATAATCGCTGTGAAAGCGTATTGAATCTAACACCCATGGAATAATTCATATATCCGTCTATATTCCCCATTGCTCCAGCTCCTAACTGGAGTTCAGCCCCTATAGTATGATTGGTATTTAGGTACTGGCCCACGCGAACGCCTGCATACGCACTTTTTACGGATTCTGAATTACGACCAGCGTCTTCGGGCCCTAGAAACCAAAGACCCGTTACAACCTCAAAAAATGTTGGATAGATCCATTTATTTTGTTTCTGCCAGTTGTAGGGCATTTTATGCGTGTAACCAAAAGCCGCGTGATTCGAGGTTATCATACCACTGGGAAAATCAATGTGGTGAAACCCTACCTCTAGCCTACCTAATTTACTCTTGTGTACTATTCCTGCAAATCCTCTGTACATCAATCCATCGCCATCCGGAGCACCAGCGCCTCCGCCAGAAGCTAAACTGGCGCCTAAATGAACATGTAAACCAGAAGCAATGTGTTGATATACTCCCCCAGTAAACCCAAATGCATAGAACCCACCATAATTACCTAGAACGGCACTTTGCATTTCTAGCCCCCCAGATATTGACGTTCTTTTTGAAGTTCCATAGCTTTTAACCAATTCAAATCTTTGTGTCACCCACGTCATATCATTAGAGGACTCTAGAGGCTCTAAAAGTAACGTCATTGTGCTTCCCTGCCCTTTAGCGCATGGAGAACCTACAATAATTGCAAGGACAAACAGGTTACGCAGTAGGGATAAGTTAAACGTTGTAGCTTTCATTACATCAAATATAAAAGCCTGCATCTTACGAAGCAGGCTTTCTTTAATTTGTTGATTTGAGATCTAATATAACTTATACACCAAGCCAAATCCTACGTCACTATCGTTACTAGCGGCCGTTAAAAACACATAGGGCCCCACATGTAATTTATCAAAGACTTCGTAGCGCAAAGATCCCCTAAAGGCTGCTTGCAAAGGAAGGATAGGGAAACTACTAATAATATTGTAGGTGTATGCTCCTGCTCCTATTGTACCCTCCCACTTTGTCAATTCATATCCTTGCCAACGATAGCGTATTCCGAAATAAAAATTATCACTTAAATCACCATTTAATTGCAAGTTTGTTTGATAATACCCCTCTGCTCCGATACCTAATTCAATTTCAGTGGCTGCAAACAACATATGCCCTTCAAAGCCTAATGAATAACCAACCTCATAATCCGTTGGTATTTTAATAGATTGTGCACGCGTCAATGTGCTAAAAGACAACAATATAAATGCGAGGATTAACTTTCTCATTTGAGGTTTTGTCTAAGTTCTATTTACGAATATATAAATGCACACCATATTGAAGAGGTTTGCACACCCAATTGTTACCTCTTTGTGAAAGGTATCTTATATCCGAGTCCCAATTGCACACCAAATTCAGGAAATGCGGTAGTAGAATATAGGTTATATACTAATTTGGAGTTGATTGTTGTTGAACTTGAAAAAGGTATGTCTAACCCTACATTCATAAAAACAAGACCTGCACCGTTCCATAGATTGATTCCTCCTCCGGCACCTGCACCAATTTGCCCTTCTGTATATACCCATCCTTGTTGTAATCGGAGACCAAATAACCCTTCCGCATAGGCGCCACGACCATCAGTAAAAGCCCAATAGCTTTCTCCTCTTAAACTGATTAAACCCCTTTTGTACAACTGAAAAGCAACGCCTAAATTGGAAAAACCATCGTCTCCTAAATAAGTTCTAAATGAATTTTCAATTACTAAAGACGCAGGCATGTACTCTATTCTGTTGCTAAAATGTGAGTCAAAATGTAATTCTGTACCTAAATGGACACCAATGAAGGAGAAGTAAAACGGACCGTCAAAACTTTTTAAGACTCCTAAACTGGAGCCAATGAACAAATTATTAAAATGGTATTGTCCTTCAACACCTGATCCATAAAGTATACCGCCCCCTGCGGGAGCTCTACCTCCACCGCCAGTTCCTAAATTCACTTCACCCAATAACCTAAACGCTCCAAATTGATTCCAGATTCCATAACCGCCGTATACATCCATATACCCGCCAAGATCAGTAACGGCTGCGGTTAAGTAAACACTTTGATAGGTGTGCTCATGAAATACCCGACCACCAATTCCAATAAAGCCTATACCCTTACTTTGCTTATTTACAGGACTAAAAACCGTATTCGTAAATAATTGAGCATGAGAAGGAATGGCCAATTGTTCATTAAAGTTCACTCTTTTATTTAGAGAAAAATACAGACTGCTACCTTGAATAATTCCCCTACTAACATAACT
>PXYR01000163.1 GCA_003023665.1 Bacteroidota bacterium | reverse complement strand
TGGGACGGGCAGATACAAAGACAAGGAAAAAGACGTAAGCTATGATGTAAGTGTTCTAGTCAAACAATTCATAGAACAGTATTTGCCAGACACTAAAGCAATTCTCACAAGAAATGATAATCAATTCATTGAGCTCTATCAGCGGGCTGTAATTGCCAATAGAGCAAATGCGGATTTATTCATTTCCATACACTGTAATGCCAACGACGCAAGATCTGCTTATGGTACTGAAAGTTTTGTACTAGGAATGGGCGAACGTGATCAACGACTAAATAAGACGGCACAATTAGAAAATTCGGCTCGGCTTTTAGAGGATAATTGGGAAAGTAATTACGAAAGTCTAGACGCTTCTAATCCTGCTGCAATTATTGCCTTACGTGCGTATCAAGATGCATTTTTAGAGCAGAGTATTAGTATTGCTGATGAAATTCAAAATCAATTTGAAAATCGAGTCAAAAGAAGAAACCGAGGTGTAAAACAACAACCTCTTGCTGTGCTGCGCGGTTCAACCATGCCTGCTGTTTTGGTTGAATTGGGATTTTTGACCAATCCTGGTGAAGAAGATTTCTTGCAGAGCGCTAGAGGCAAAGAATTGCTTGCGAGCGCTATATACCGGGCAATTAAATCATACAAATACAAGAGAGAAAGCAGGGATGCCTTATTGAAAGAAGAAAGCATCCTTGAGGATATTATTGATACAGAATTGCAGGGGAAAACTGAGCAGGAGAAAGAAAACTCACCGAGTTCCCCAGAAGTAGAAATCGATTCGGAAATAAGTACAGATGAACAAAAAGAAACAGAAGCTCGTGGCATTAACTCACTACCAACCTTTAAAAATGGTATATCTTACAGTGTACAAATTGCAGTAAGTAGAAATGATCTTCCGCTCTTGCCGGAAAATTTTATGGGACTTACTGACGTTTATAAGAAAGATGTCTACGGTTTATTTAAATATTATTTTGGAAAAGTAAATTCCTACGAAAAGGCGGTTGAGCTGAAAACAGTGGCGCAGCAACATTATCCCGATGCGTATATCGTAGCATTTGAAGGAGCAGAGAAAATTAAGGTACAAGAGGCTAAGAAAATAGCCCCTTAATGTATTTTAGAATTAAAATAAAAAGTCGTTGAAAACAGAATTTAAAATAGGAATCGCATTGGTATTGAGCACCTTATTGCTCTACTGGGGAATCAATTACATGAAGGGTGAAGATGTGTTCTCCAAACAAGATAAGTTCTATGTGATTTATGAAAATACTCAGGGGCTCTTACCAACTTACCCTGTCACAGTGAATGGATTCAAGGTGGGTCAAGTGAGCGACATTAAGTTTTTACCGGACGGCAGCGAAGATTTAATAGTTGAACTAAAAATCACCGGAAACTTCCCGGTTACAAAGGGAACGGTGGCTAAGATTTATTCCTCAAGCATAATGGGCGAAAAAAGTATTTCTCTATTCACCAAACAAGGAGAGCCGCTTGCCATGAGCGGAGATACTCTTAAGGGTGACACAGAGCGCGACCTTACTGAAGAGGTTAATATGCAGCTGGCTCCTATCAAAGCTCGCACAGAAGAACTGTTGGGTACTTTGGACACTGTCATTGGTCTGGCTTCTGGCTTTCTTGACGAACGTACTTCAGAGAACTTTAAATCCACCTTTGAAAGCATAGAGAAAACATTTGAAAGCGTTCAACAAAGTGCTGAAGAAATCAGTAATTATCTTTCGGATAACAAAGTCAATTTTGATGTGATTAGTGGTAATTTCCGATCGTTGAGCGATGAATTGGCAGCAAGTGGTGAGGACATCAGTAAAACCATTTCCAATGTAGAGGCCATTAGTGATTCCCTTGCCAATGCCCGTTTAACGGAAACAGTGAATAATGTGGAAAGCATCACTGCACGATTTGATGATTTGCTCGCGGAGCTCCAGGGTGGTGAAAATTCAGCATCAAAACTTATTACGGATGATGAAGTTTATACCAACTTAATTGAGGCTACCAATAATTTGAATCGATTACTTTTAGATATCAAATACAATCCAAACAAATACCTTCACGTAAGTGTATTTGGAACAAGAGCCCGTTATACAGAACAAGAAATCCAAGCCATAGAAGAGAAATTGGATGAGAAATCAAGTAACTAGAACATGCACTTATTGCCAAACATACTTTTTGCAACCTTATTAGGAAGTGCCGTCTTTTGGTTTTCTAAGAATGTTGGTAAAATCCGGCGGAACATACTTTTGGGGCGAGACATTGATCGAACAGATAATGCGCCTAAACGAAGAGCGAATATGTTTCGCGTGGCATTCGGTCAAAGCAAGATGCAAGCGCGACCAATAGCAGGAATTTTACACTTCATCATTTATGCTAGTTTCTTAATCATAAATATTGAGGTCTTAGAAATTGTGATTGACGGAATTTTCGGAACGCACCGTTTTTTTGCTTCTTTTCTATCAAGTACGTATGATGTACTTATTTCCTTTTTTGAAATATTGGCAGTTGCCACAATTGTTACCGCAATTATCTTTTGGTGGCGCAGAAATATAGGAAAGTTGGACAGGTTCCATAAACCTGAAATGCAAGGTTGGCCGTTCAAGGATGCAAATGTAATTTTATACATTGAGGTGGCGCTGATGTTTGCATTGCTGAACATGAATGCGGTTGAGGAAAATTTCACTGACAGCCAACATAGTTTTCTAATCAGTCATTTGATTGCTCCACTATGGTCTGGACTATCGGCAGAAAACCTGCACATCATAGAACGCTTTTTCTGGTGGATTCACATTGCGGGAATTTTGGCCTTTCTGAACTACCTGCCATTTTCTAAGCATTTTCATATCATTTTGGCTTTCCCAAATACGTATTATGCCAATCTTGAGTCCAAAGGAAAGTTCGCTAATAATGCTGCGGTTACAAAAGAAGTGAAAATGATGATGGACCCGTCGGCAGATCCATTTGCGGCGCCTGCACCTGATGCAGAGGCTACACCGGAAAAATTTGGTGCAAAAGATGCAAATGACCTCAGTTGGATCAACCTTTTAAACGCATACACTTGCACGGAATGTGGCCGCTGCACAAGCGAATGTCCTGCAAATTTGACTGGAAAAAAATTGAGCCCCAGAAAAATAATGATGGATACGCGCGACCGAATTGATGAAATAGGAAAGAATATTGAAGCAAACGGGCTGTTCGTTGATGACCATAAATCACTCTTAGGAGATTATATCAGCAAGGAAGAATTATGGGCGTGTACCTCTTGCAATGCATGCGTACAAGCTTGCCCTATAGATATTGACCCGTTGAATATTATTATGCAACTGCGTAACTTTGCAACGATGGAAGAAAGCAGTGCTCCTGCTGAACTTAACGCCATGATGACCAATGTTGAAAACAACGGAGCGCCTTGGCCGTTCTCTCAGATGGACAGGGCAAATTGGATAAACGAATAAAACTCAAACAACCCAAATACAAACAGAAATTTTCTAACGCTTTAAAACTAACACATGGAAAAAAGCGCGAATGAACACATTAACAAACTTTTACATGAAGCTTCAGAAGATGGTCAGCTGATTAGCCCCGTTCTTCCCGAAGAAATTAAAAACTACCTTATTGACATTGACGGCACCATTTGTGACGACATCCCTAACGAGGAACCGGAACGTATGGCTACTGCAACCTTATACCCTGATGCCTTGGAAACTTTAAACAAATGGTATGAAGAAGGTCA
>PXYR01000034.1:8014-15068 GCA_003023665.1 Bacteroidota bacterium | reverse complement strand
GATAGCACACTTGCTATTACCCTGGATAAACCATTTGCAGCATTTCCTTCAATGCTAACCATGCCTTATTGTTCCGTAGTAGACTCCATTATTGCAGCAAAAGAATTATTGGCTACCACTGGAGGCGGAAGTGGCCCGTTTAAGTTTCATCAGTGGCATTTCGGAGAAAAAATGGTGTTTCATAAAAATGAGAACTATTGGCAAAAAGATGATTCGGGCAATTCATTGCCCTATTTGGATGGATTAAGTATTTCTTTTCTTCCGGATCAACAAAGCGCATTTCTTGAATACCTGACGGGCACATTTGATTTACTACCGAATATTGACCCCAGTTTCAAAGACGATCTTGTAACTCAAACAGGCGAGCTGCGCAATAGGTATCGTGAAAATCATGTGTTGAACCGAACGCCATTTTTAAATACAGAATTTTTACTCTTTAATTCAGAATATGAGTTGCCTTATGAATTGCGTTGGGCTCTAAACGCTGCCATTAATAGGACTCAAATGATGGAGTTGCTTAGAAGCGGAATTGGTCGCGAAGCTACAGGTGGAATAATCCCTTTTGGTTTGCCTGGACATCAACAGGATATTGGAATTAGTTTCAGTCCGGACAGTGCCAAAAAGGTGTTGGCTGCTTTTGATGAATTGCCGGAATTAACCCTTACAACAAGTGCAAATTATCGTGATATATGTGAGTTTGTACAGGGTAGTTTAGGTGATATAGGTTGGTCCATATCTGTTGATATTGTTCCATCGGCAACGCTAAGAAGTGCAAAGAGCTCCGGTAGTTTAGCATTTTTCCGTGCTTCTTGGATAGCTGATTATCCCGATGCAGAAAATTATTTATTGCTTTTTTATTCTAAGATGCGCGCGCCAAAAGGACCTAATTACTCCAGATATTCTGTTGCGGCTTATGATAGTTTATATGAAAGCTTGTTAAATGAACAGAGTGCTTCAGTGCGGACCGCTCTCGCCCAAGAGGCGGATGCACTTTTGATGAAAAACGCTGCCTGTGTCCCTCTCTATTATGATGAGGTCATACGTGTTCATTCTAAAAATCTTAAAGGATTAAAGACCAATGCGCTCAATGCTCTTTTGCTCAAAGAGGTTATTCTTCAATAGGTGCGCTAATGGTAGTGACCAATGGATAGTGATCGCTGTAGTCAATGTGTTCAATGTGCTGATCCGTACATTGAAAATCTCCGGAATGTAATGTCCAATCTATTCGAATAGGCAAAAATCGTCTTTTCAAAGGTTCAAAGCTCCCCATTTTTCCCGTACCACGCCAAATATATGGGTCCTCCATTTTTTGCAATAACCGCGCATATAGATTGCCCGAAGGTACACTGTTGAAATCGCCGCATAGTATCAGAGGATGTGGACTTTCCTCTACCCACTGTAAAATGGATTTTGCTTGTAGCCCTCTTGCACGTTCTGAGCGGATGAGCTTTTTTATAATGTCCTTTGTGCGCACAATAACGTCATCTGCATTAGGTTCTACGCTCATGTCACCGTCGCTTACTCCTGTCGAACTCAAATGGACATTGATAAATCTTACTGTATCCCAGGGAAGAGCAATGTCCGCTAAACCCGCACTGTATTTTGGATACCCGTCACCTGGTAGTTCTTTAAATTCGAGTAATTCCTCATTAACAATAGGGTATTTTGAGAAAATGCCCACACAGTATCCACTCCATTTAGGTGCAAAAAATACATTCGAAAACAAAGTGCTTATGGGCCATTCTTCAGGTTTACGAATCTCCTGCATGCAGAGAACGTCAATATCTTCTTTTTTTGACCATGCGGCAATTTGACTAGCAGCGTTTTCTGATTGATAGAATGCGCGAACGTTGTATGAGGCAATACGCACAGAACCATCTGGTGCGTCAAGAGGTTTTGTTACAGGCAGCTGAGCCATAGCCGGTAAGAATGTTAGAGCAATGCCTATTATATGCGGTAGAACCCTCCTGAATGAAATTCTTAGAGTAAGAATAAAAAATAAAATATGCGGAACAATAAGCGTAGGGAAAATGAGCGCAAAAAGGCCTGAACCTGAAAATAAATCGGAAGGAATTAAAGAGGCTAGTCCGCAAAAAATAGTGGTTAGTAATAACAACCTATTGATCCACTTTAGGAGAAACCTGCGCTTTTTCACTCTTTATTGGAAATCTTGAATAGATATGCTTTTTCCTCTTTGGTGAGGCTGTCGTATCCTTTCTCTTTGATTTTATCTAAGATTTCATCCATTCTTGCCGTGTCTTCTTGACTGGAGGATTTTGATTTTTTTACATCTTCATATTTGACGTAACTGCTTTCTCCAAAGCTAAACCCGCGGCGTCTCTTTTTAGATTTGGGTCGGAACAGCATGTTACGAACGCCATCTATGACCTGGAATAGATAAACATTCCATTCGTGGCCCTGTCTCATGCTTCTTATGAAGAAAAAGGCTACAATGGCTCCACCAAGGTGCGCAATATGACCTCCTGCATTCGACCCCGTAAGATTTAATACGTCTAGTGTGACAATACCAGCAGCAAGCATCCAATATTTAATTTCAAAAATGCCCCATAATCGCACGGGCATATTTGGCATGTATAATGCCCCAGCAACCAGAATAGCAATGCAGCCAGCGCTGGCGCCAACCATAGAACTTTCCCCTAAAATGGGGCTCAAATTGTAGAGAATTATGTAGAGTAACCCACCGCCAATTCCTCCATAAATGTAGAGGGCCAAAAGGCGCTTTTCTCCCAAATATTCCATGAGGATTTTACCGGAGAAATAAAGCACAATCATGTTAAAGAGTATGTGTCTAAACCCAAAATGGGTAAACATATAGGTCAATAACGTCCACGGACGCAAAAGCAACCTCCAAGTATCTGAAGGCAGCGCCAAGAGGTCATCGGAGATATTAGGTATTAGATTAAAATTTCCTGTTAGAAGACTCGTAAAAGCGTTTGTTAGCGTATACAGTATAAACACAGATATATTCAAATAGAGTAACCTAGTTAGGTAATCTCCTTTGAAGGCATCATGTTTCGCTTTGTTGAATAAGTCGCTCATTGTGTGTAGCTGTTCGCTCTAAAGGTATCGTGTTTTTCGCCATCTGCGTATTAACAAAAAGCCAAATAGCATACCTCCTAAATGCGCAAAATGCGCTATTCCACTGTTGCTTGTTGAAAAGCCGTTGTATAGTTCAAGTAAACCGTAACCAATGACAAAATATTTAGCCTTGATTGGAAAAAAGAAATTCAAGTAGATCACTTGATTGGGGAAAGTCATGCCGAAAGCTAAAAGAACGCCAAAAACGGCACCGGAAGCGCCCACCATTGGGGTATTAAGCAGCCTATTCAATGCACCCATTGTGCTGTTGGTATAGTTATAACCTTGATCAATAAGCGCCGCGCCTTCTGAAACTATTGTTTCTAAATTTTCCGGACTAATACTCGCTGCCAGCGAATAATATTCGTATCCGTTCACAGCAATTTGAAGCGCACTTGCTCCCAGCCCTGTGAGCATATAATAGATAAGAAATTTTTGAGAACCCCAATAATTCTCCATGGCACTACCCAAAAACCAAAGCATGATCATATTTGAGGCAATGTGCCCAAGGTTCCCATGCATGAACATATGGGTTACCAATTGGGAAGGAATGAAACTATCACTTGCTGGATAGTACAAGCCAAGCCAATCCGTGATGTCGATACCAAAAGTGGATCGGAAACTTATCATTCCCATAAAGAACAGGCCGTTAATGATGAGCAAGTTCTTTACTACGGTGGGCATTAAGCTAAATCTTTGCTGTACGATCATAAGTATTTAACAAGGTCTTCTTGTTGTAGTTCGATAATTATTTTTTTGCCATTCGGAGCGAAGCTTGGATTAGAGCTGCTAAAAAGCTGTTCGCGTAAAACCTCTAGCGCTTCCGTGTTTAAAGAATAAGAGGCAGCTTTTATGGCTAATTCTAAGGCAAACGTTTTGAGAACCTTGGATTCACTTACATCCTGCATGGCGCTTAATTCTTCCATAAATCGTTCCAATGCTTCTTTAGCCTTTTCGGGTGCCAAAACGACAGGAGCACCCGTGATTTCCATACTTTTTTTATCCTGACTTACATTCCAGTCAAACCCTGCAACCGCAAATTGACCGGCATACTCTTCAACTAGGAAAGCTTCTGAAGGGGTAATGTTAAGCTGAACGGGAAATAGCAATTGCTGAGAAGCCACGCTTGCTTCTTTTAATTTGCTCCAGATACGATCAAATTGAACCCGGATCTGAGCTTGCTTGACATCAATAAGAAGCAGTTTGCTGCCTAAAATGGTGACCATGAAGTTTCCCCAAGCCAAGATTTTACCCTTTTGTTTTCCTTCATCGATTCGATCTTCATCTGTCCAGAAATCTTCTAGTGATTCTTTCAATGCACCAACTTCTAATTCTGGATTCGTATTCAGTTTTTTTTCGTTTTTGATTCGCTCGTATTGCTCATCAGGCGTTCTGAGTTGTGGTCGGCTGATGTTGCTGTTGGGTTCAAAAGGGTTGAAATTTGGATTTACTCTAATCTTAGGTTCCTCCGGGATATGTCCTTTTGGCATGGGCGGGACGGAAAAGCTTAATTCCGAATTAAAATCAATGGCGGGTGCTACATTGAATTGGCCAATTGCATGTCTTGCCGCACTTCTTAATACGGCATAAATAGTGCGTTCATCTTCAAACTTTACTTCAGTCTTAGTGGGATGAATATTTACATCTAAACTATTTGGGTCAACCTGCAAAAAAAGAAAATAACCTGGGTGATGTTCTGCGCTTAATACCTCTTCAAATGCTTCGCGAATAGCATTGTGTAAATAAGGCGATTTCACAAATCTATCGTTCACAAAGAAAAATTGCTCCCCTCGTCTTTTTTTTGCGTATTCGGGTTTAAGAACAAAGCCTTCTACGCGCACAACGTCGGTACTTTCTTTAATTGGCACTAATTTTTCATCAAATTTTCGACCAAAAATTGCGCTAATTCGTCTCCTGCGATTTTCTGGTAGTAAATGAAAAAGGATTTTATCATCATGTTTTAGAATCCACTCTACATCAGCATGAACAAGGGCTACTCGGTGAAATTCGTCTATGCAATGCCTTAATTCAATTCGGTCATTCTTTAAGAATTTCCTTCTTGCAGGAACATTGTAAAACAAGTTGCGCACCTCTACTATACTGCCTGCAGGTCCAGGGTAAGGCAGGTTTGCTGTAATCTTTCCGTCTTCTAACTTGAGATTCGTTCCCATATCAGTATCTGCGGTGTTCGTCTTCAACTGAACATGCGCAACGGCAGCAATAGAAGCCATTGCCTCTCCTCTAAAGCCGCGCGTATTTAAATTGAATAAATCCTCCGCAGAAGAAATTTTTGAAGTAGCATGTCTCCTAAAACAGAGTTCAGCATCTAAGCTGTTCATTCCACTACCGTCATCTGTAACGACTATTGCTGTTTTTCCAGCATCTTTAAGGCTAAGGGTGATTTTTGCGGCACCTGCGTCAATACTGTTCTCCAGCAATTCCTTCACCACAGAGGCAGGTCGCTGAACAACTTCACCCGCAGCAATTTGATTTGCAACGTGGTCGGGTAAAACAGAAATTAGGGCATTCATAAAAGAAATTTAGCAGCAAAAAAAACCACGAGAATTAAAAAGAGAAGGGAGTACAAGAGTCTTTTCGCATAACCGTCGCTCTTTCCCGCGCTTTGCGCTCTGCGCAGGTCCCAGTTGTCCCGAATTCGTTGCCTATACTTCTCTTTGTTGTCAAAAGGAATCTCATCTTCACCCTCTGGTCTTTCCAATAATTTTATGCGCTCCTTTCTCTCGTCGTGAAAGCGTGCTTTGTGTTGAAAACCGCGAGGTTGATTGCGTGCGAAAAATCCCATATTGTCTTAACTTCTCGATTCCCAAAGGTAATAACCTAAAGTCACTTTTGCGACCCCATGAAACGGCAACTAACGATCCTTTTATCTGTATTGATTCTGACCTGCTTAACGGCCAATGGACAAGTGGATTCAGTGCGTCTTGAGGTGGATAGTTTATTGAATACAATGTCTGTTAAGGCAAAGGTTGGACAGCTTTTTATGGTTGCTGCATATAGTAATAAAGATGAAACGCATCAGGCGTCTTTGGAAGCGTTGGTGCGTGATTATGGTGTAGGTGGAGTAATTGTAATGCAAGGAGGCCCTGGACGCCAAAGGCAACTAATCAACCGATTGCAACAAGCATCTACATTGCCCCTTCTAGTTGGTCAAGATGCGGAATGGGGTCAGGCCATGCGTTTAGATAGCACCTATAAATTCCCAACTTCTCTCACTGTTGGTGCTGTTCAAGATTTAGCTTTAGTGGGGAAATTGGGGGAAGCATTGGCCTATGAAAGTCATAAAACCGGGGTGCATATGAGCTTTTCCCCTGTACTTGACGTAAATACCAATCCCAAGAATCCAATTATAGGAGCCCGGTCTTTTGGCTCAAACGCGGATGAGGTTAGCAAGAGAGGAACAGCACTAATACAGGGAATGGAAGGTGCTGGGGTGTTGGCATGTGGTAAGCATTTTCCCGGTCATGGAGACACACAATCGGACAGTCATAAAACACTTCCCATTGTTGACAGAACCGTTGATGAATTAAAAGCTGTAGAATGGATTCCCTTCAAAGAAGCGCTTCAAAATGGGGTGGCTTCTATGATGATTGCTCATCTCAATATTCCATCATTGGAACCCACAGGGAAGCCTACAAGTCTATCATCCAAAGTCATTGATGATGTGCTGAGAAAAGAATGGGGCTACAACGGGCTCATTCTAACGGATGCTTTAAACATGAAAGGGGTGAGTGAATTTGCGCCCGTGGGTGAGCTAGAAATAGAGGCGTTTAAGGCTGGGAATGATATTTTATTGTTTGCTATGGATGTTCCAAAAGCGTCTGCAAAATTAGTGACGGCTTTTGAAACTGGAGAACTTTCTAAAGCCGAACTAGATAAGCGCGTTGCGCGAATATTGATGGCTAAGCAAAATTCAAACGCCTGGCGGCATTGGAAT
>PXYR01000034.1:0-7629 GCA_003023665.1 Bacteroidota bacterium | reverse complement strand
TATACGTTCTTCATTTTGCCAATCCGTACGGCTTATTGACCTACCCGGATTTAGGTGAAAACGCTAGAGTATTGGTGATGTATGAAAACAACTCTATTGCACAAAAATTGGCTCCTCAATTTCTTTTTGGAGCGCGAGGTACCAAGGGGAAACTACCTGTAGATCTCAACAAATGGGGTTTTCAAGGTAGCGGAGAAGAAAGCAAGACTATCAAAAGATTGAGTTATGGATTGCCTTCAGAGGTAGGAGTGGAGGCATCTAAATTGTTGGATATTGATTCAATCATGCATTTTGCCATTGCTGAAGAAGCAACGCCTGGCGGGCAGGTTTTAATTGCTAGAAGAGGAAATGTGATTTATTCCAAAGAATTCGGCCATCATACTTATGAGGAATCTACACCTGTGGAGTGGCAGCATTTATATGATATAGCATCTATTACCAAAATTACCGCAACGCTTCCGGGAATCATGAAGTGGTACGAGAAACAACCGCTTCTGTTGGAATCAACGGTAGGTCAACAGTTACCAGAATTGGCGTTTTCTAACAAAGGCGCACTAGTTTTAGCGGATGTATTAGCCCACCAAAGTGGTCTCGCTGCATGGATTCCTTATTATCTAAGAACCATTGCGACTGACTCTGCAAAAGCATTTTGGTATACGGCTCCAAACGCACAAACTATTGCTGTCACAGAGGATTTGCACCTGCGCGGTACGGTGAAAGATACCATGTTTGCCATGCTTGAAAAAAGTGATTTGAAAAGCAACGATTACCGCTATTCAGATTTGGGGTATTATTTATTCCAAAGAATGCTTGAAAGGCATAACAATGAGAATTTAGATTCGTGGGCACATTCTACGTTTTATACTCCTTTAGGTGCCTCTAGACTAACCTATAATCCGTTGAATAAAGGTTTCAGTTTGAATGAAATTGTTCCTACAGAAGAAGATCATTATTGGCGAAACACAAGGGTTCATGGTAGAGTACATGATATGGGTGCAGCTATGATGGGTGGCGTAGCAGGACACGCAGGGCTGTTTGCTAATGCCAATTCATTAGCGAAAATGATGCAGATGTACTTATGGGGAGGAACGTACGGAGGTATAAAGTTCTTTCAGCCATCAACGATTGAAAAGTTTACTTCTTGCGCCTTTTGCGAGTTAAAAAATAGGCGTGGTTTAGGTTTTGATAGACCACAGATTGACGACGGTCCAGGACCAAGTTGCGCTTGTGCTTCAAACGAAAGTTTTGGCCATACTGGATTTACTGGCACCATGGTGTGGATGGATCCTAATGAAGAATTGCTCTATATTTTTCTTAGCAATAGGACCTATCCAGATATGGAGAATTGGAAATTGAGCAAATTTGATATTCGAACAAATATTCAAGAGGTTATTTATAACGCACTGAATTAAACAAGTATTTTTGAAGCATGAAGATAGGTGTCGTATGTTACCCCACATTCGGCGGCTCCGGGGTAGTCGCAACCGAACTAGGAATTCAAATGGCTAAAAAAGGCCATGAAGTTCATTTTATAACCTACAGTCAACCTGTTCGATTAGATATTTTTGAGCCAAATATTTATTACCATGAGGTAAATGTTCACGACTATCCATTGTTTGAATATCAACCTTACGAATTGGCCTTAAGCTCCAAAATGGTGGATACGGTGCTCACTGAAGGTATCGATATTCTCCACGTACATTATGCCATTCCACATGCTTACGCAGCCTATATGGCAAAGAAAATTTTACTTGAAAAAGGAATTTATATACCTGTTGTGACCACCTTACACGGAACGGACATCACGTTGGTAGGAAAAAATCCTTCGTATAAACCTGCAGTTACTTTTTCCATTAATAAGAGTGATATTGTTACCTCTGTAAGTCAAAGTTTAAAAGAAAACACGCTGCGTTCTTTTGTGGTCAAAAATAAGATTGAAGTCATCCCAAACTTTGTTGATTTGAGCTTATACCAAAAGGATGTTCCTTGCCAACGTTCGCAAATAGCGCCCAATGGGGAAAAAATCGTTACGCATATTTCCAACATGCGTTCCGTAAAGCGTATTCCAGATATCATAGACATCTTTTATAGAATTCAAAATGAAGAGGAAGCCATCTTGTTGATGATAGGGGATGGACCAGAGCGAGAGAAAGCCGAGCAGCAGGCTAAAGATTTAGGAATCTATTCCAAAGTAAAATTTTTAGGAAAAACTACTGAAATAAAGAAGTTGCTCTGTATGTCTGATCTATTTCTTTTGACCTCTGCTACAGAAAGTTTTGGTTTAGTAGCCTTGGAGGCTATGGCGGCTAAAGTACCTGTTATAAGTTCAAATGCAGGGGGTATACGTGAGGTAAATGTGCATGGCGTTACCGGCTACTTAGCTACTATTGGCGATGTGGAAACCATGGCAAATTACAGTCTTAAGCTGCTTCAAAACCCTGAGTTACATCAGGAATTCAGAAACAATGCATACGAACGCGCAAAGGAATTTTCTATGGATACTATAGTGCCTAAATATGAGGAAGTGTATAATCGCGCACTTTCAAGTATCCAAGAGGGCAAAGAGAATAGACTAAAATAAATCCGTTGATTTTCTTTTACGCAGCAGTTCTATCCACCAACCCTTTTGGTCTTAAATCCTTCTTTTTCTAGAAAGTCACGGGCTTTATCTCTCACATTTCCCTGAAGAATAATTTCTCCATGCTTGGCACTACCGCCTACGCCGCATGTTTGTTTGAGGCGCTTTCCCAATTCCAGTAGTTCTTTGTCCGGACCCTGAAAGCCTCTAATTATAACGACCTGTTTTCCTCCGCGTCCTTTTTTTTCAAAATGAAGTTCTAGTAATTGTTCACCAGGAAGAATCTGTTCTTCTTCTTGATCGCTATCATAATTAAATTCAGGATTTGTGCTAAATACAAAGCCTCCCAAGTCCTCTAAATTGATTTTCTTTGGTTTATTCTTTTTTGCCATAATTATGAGCCTAGTCATTTCAAGTACTACCAATCCAAAAGTAAAGGACATTGTTCAATTACTAACCAAATCTAAGGAGCGGAAATCGCGCGGGCTTTGTATTGTTGAAGGCGCAAGAGAAATAAACAGAGCCTTAGCTTCAAATTGGGTGCCTAAAGAGTTGTGGCAATTAGAGGGAAGTGACGTACCTCTTCAATCCGCTTCTTTTCCAAACTATTATAAAGCCACACCCAAAGTATTTCAAAAACTAGCCTACCGCAATACCACGGAATGTGCCGTTGCCGTATTTGCTGTTCCAGACAGTGGAATGAATGAATATCAAGAACTATTGGAATCAGCAAAATGCTTGCTTGTCCTTGAGGGGATTGAAAAACCGGGTAATCTTGGGGCATGTCTACGTACCGCATGTGCCGCAGGAGTTGATGCGGTTATTCTTGCTGATTCTGCAGTAGACCCCTATAGTCCCAACGTTATTCGTAATTCTACAGGTGCATTGTTTGAAATCCCTTTAATCACCGCCAGCTCAGAAGAGCTTATTCGGTCATTTAACAGCAACGGCAGAAAAGTTTATGTTACCAATCTACATGAGGATGCACATTCTATGTTCAATATTAAATGGCCTAATAAATGTGCTATAGTACTAGGCGAAGAAGCAAATGGGTTAAGCGAAACGTGGGTCACAAATGATTTTGAGAATATCATTATACCCATGGAGGGTGAAACTATTGATTCGTTAAATGTGAGTGTGAGCGCTGCATTACTGATGTATCATTGGAGGTCGCAGCAATGAACCCTCTGGGCCAAAAAAAGTACGGCTCGCGTGAGCGAGCCGTAAACCAAACCAATAAACCTAAGCTACCTATAAGGGTATCTTACATTATCATAACGTTAAAAGCTCATATTTAGTTCATAAACTGCGTAAGAAAAGTCAAGATTTTAATCTTACTTTATTTTCTTTTTTGACAGAAAAGAAGCAGCCGTGGGACTTCCTTTAACGTTCATAATCCCTTCCGGCTGACCGCAGTACAATAACTGGCCTCCTTCTTCACCTCCCTTAGGTCCAATTTCAATTAGGTAATCAGACCGTTGAATAACGTCTAAATCATGCTCAATTACTAGGACGGTGTGACCCATGTCCACTAATGCATTGAAGGCCACGAGTAGTTTTTTAACATCGTCAAAATGCAAGCCTGTTGTTGGTTCATCAAAGAGGAACAATGTATTTCCAGCTTTATTGCCTTTAGATAGGAAATAGGCCAATTTAACGCGTTGGGCTTCACCACCGCTTAATGTAGAACTACTTTGCCCAACAGCTGCGTAGCCTAAGCCTACATCTTGAAGCGGTTGTAGTTTATCTGCGATTTTTATTTGTTTGATGGTCCTAAAGAATGCTATTGCCTCATCTATGGTACATTCAAGTATGTCTGAAATGCTTTTATCCTGAACCTTGACTTCAAGGATTTCTGCTTTGAAACGGTGTCCATTACAATCTTCACACGGTAAATGAACATCTGCCATGAATTGCATTTCTATGGTCACCTCACCTTCACCCTTACATGTATCACAACGCCCTCCGTCTGTATTGAAACTAAAGTGTTTGGGTTTGTATCCTCTGACTTTTGACAATTCAGTTCCTGCAAAAAGTGATCTGATATCGTCATAAGCTTTTAAATAGGTCACTGGGTTTGAACGGGATGATTTTCCAATAGGATTTTGGTCTACCATTTCCACGTGGTGCAATTGTTCCAAATCACCAACCAACGCTTTGTGTAAGCCCGGTCGTTCACCTACTTGTTCAAGATGCTTTTTTAGAGCAGGGTAAAGAATTTTCTTAATTAAAGTACTTTTTCCTGAGCCGCTCACTCCTGCAACTACTGAAAATAAGCCGAGTGGTATGGCTACATCAAAACCCTTTAGGTTGTGCTGCCTTGCGCCTTGCAGATTAATGAATCCTGATGGCGTTCTAACAGAGAGGGGAAGGGGGATTTCCAATCGTCCTGTCAAGTACCCTGCGGTTAAGCTAGTTTGGTGCGATAATACTGATTTTGGTAACCCTGAGGCAACAATTTCACCACCTAAATTACCTGCGGCAGGTCCTATGTCAATGAGGTAATCGGCTGCCTGCATGAATGCTTCTTCATGCTCTACCACCACCACGGTATTTCCTTTATCTCGCAGGGCTTTAATGACTTTAATTAATTGTTGTGCATCAAAAGGGTGTAGGCCAATACTCGGTTCGTCCAATATGTAAAGAGACCCAACAAGTGCCGACCCCAAAGAGGTTGCCAATTGAATTCGCTGACTTTCTCCGCCACTTAACGTATTACTTGTTCTATTAAGCGTGAGGTAGGATAACCCAACGTTCATTAAAAATTCTATTCGTGTGGTGATTTCTGTGAGTAGCCGTTTTGCAATTTCAGAATCGCGCTCATCAAGATGAAGTTCATTAAAAAAATGAGCTAATTTGTTTAAAGGCAACTCGACCAATTCGTGCAGTGCGATTCCACCTATCTTAACATAAGAGGCCTCTTGCTTCAAGCGTTTGCCTTTGCAAGAGGAGCATTTGGTTCGACCGCGATAGCGGCTCAGCATTACTCGAAATTGAATCTTGTATTTCTTACGCTCCAAATGCGTGAAAAAGGAATTGATTCCTTTGAATCCTTTTCCACCTTCCCAAAGGATTTCTTTTTCCTCATCGGAAAGCTCCATATACGGCCTATGAATGGGAAAGCCCGCCTCGCTAGCGCCAAGGATAAACTTGTTTTTCCATTTGCTCATGGTTTCACCTTTCCACGGTGCAACGGCTCCCTCATATACGCTAAGGGTTTGATTTGGAATAACTAAGTCTTCATCAACGCCTATAATACTGCCAAACCCTTCACAAGTAGGGCACGCCCCTACGGGATTATTGAAGCTAAAGAGATGAATGCTAGGCTCAGTGAATGTAATCCCATCTGCTTCGAAGGAATTGTTGAATTCTGTAGGTTGATTCCCATCTAAGAAATCCAGGAGACAAGTACCGCGTCCTTCATAGAAAGCGGTTTGTATGGAATCTTGTAAGCGGTGTATATTTTCTTGATCGTCCTTGCGAGCTATGGCTCTGTCAATGACTAATTCAATGATTTCTTTATTGTAAGTGCCGGCATCAATAACATCCTCTATACGCTCAATATTGCCGTCTACCATGATTCTCGCAAACCCTTGTGATGCCAAGATAGTTAGGTGTTGAATGGCACTTCTGTCTCTATAGGTTACCGGAGCAATAATTAGAAATCGAACACCGTCTTTTTTTTGAGAGATAAAGTCAATAACATCTTCTACTTGATGCCTCTTCACTTCTTTACCCGAAACAGGACTATAGGTTCGTCCTATGCGCGCATACAAGAGCTTTAAATAGTCATAGATTTCCGTTGTTGTACCTACTGTAGATCTAGGATTTTTGCTACTCACTTTCTGCTGAATGGCTACAGCTGGGGGAATACCTTTAATGTATTCCACCTTTGGCTTGTCTAGTTTTCCTAGAAATTGGCGGGCATACGAACTTAAACTCTCTACATATCGTCTTTGCCCTTCAGCGAATAGGGTGTCAAAAGCCAAGGAACTTTTACCAGAACCACTAACACCGGTAATAACTACGAGTCGATTACGAGGAATATTTATGCTTACCTCTTTTAGGTTATGTACAGAGGCACGCTTAATTTCAATGAATTCGGTCATGTATAGTTGGAGTCAAAACACAAATGTAACCTTAAAACCCGCCTACAGTTCCTTAGAAATACATCATTTTGGAATAGTATTTGATTCTTTCTCGTATATTGACCACAAATTAAAAGACTTGCCTATAGAGATACTGTTACGCTAAATCCTTAATGTTATGAAATTAAGTAAGCTAGAAGACCACGATTTAGTGGCGCAGTACCGTGACGGAAATGAGCAAGCTTTTGAGGTGTTAATTCGTAGACACCAAAAACGTATTTTCCTTCAGATTTATTCAAAAGTTCAAGATTCAGAGATTGCTGATGATCTGTTTCAAGAAACATTTATTAAGATAATTCGCTCCTTGCGCAAATCTAATTATGAAGAGAAAGGCAAATTCCTTCCCTGGGCTATTCGTGTTGCCAACAATACTACATTGGACTTTTTCCGAAGAGAATCTCGAAAAAAAGAATTTCGCCCTAACGGTGAATTTACCGTGTTTGATACCTATGGAGAAAGCGACCAGCCGTTTGAGCAAGAATTGATTGAATCACAAATAAATGAAGATTTGCATAAGCTCATCACGTACCTCCCAGAGGAGCAAAGGCAGGTTTTAGAATTGCGAATCTTTTGTAATTACAGCTTTAAAGAAATTGCAGAAGAAACCAATGTTAGCATAAACACTGCACTCGGTAGAATGCGCTATGCAGTGGGTAATATCCAGAAACTTATGGTGAAGCATAATATTAGTTTAGAATTTTAATCCGTTGATATACGAAGTGTTTAAGGGTTGACGTTATTAGATAAATTAAACGTAGCCCATGGGAAAAACTTTACCTTATGAACATTTGGAGGTTGGAGCCTCTGAAAAAAGCATCCAAAATATTTTAGCCTTCTCTAAAGCAACCAAGCAAGTGAAGCTACAAAGTTTACCCGATGAACTCGGTGAACTATTTAAGAACT
>PXYR01000162.1 GCA_003023665.1 Bacteroidota bacterium | reverse complement strand
GTTAATTCAAGTGTAAAATTCAATTTAAAATCACGATTACCGTCCCAGTAATCTTCTGCGAGATCGGCATCGAGTACAACATATACTTTGCCTTCTTCCATGATTTCGCCTAATTCAGCCTCTGGAGCAACGTTAAGAGTTGCTTGAGCAGCGCCTTCTTCTAATGGATTCTTGACCGCAGCCTCCTGCATTGAAATGTCTTCATTATCACTGGCAAAGGACACAACGAAAGCATTGATTTGAGCAAAACCCAAACTGTCGTTTGGAAGTACTAATGCAGATTTCAAACGAGCATCGCTAATTCTCATTCCTTCAACATAAGCGTCGCCCAATGCATCCGCTAAATCAATAGAAATCTCAGTTTGACCGCTGTTGGGACCAGCAAATAATGGACCTTCAAGGCTAAACTCCAAATCAGTTACGGAATATTCATGAACTTCTCCAGGACCCGAACAACTTGTAACAAGCAGAACAGATATTGCGAGAACTCCAATTGTTTTAAAATACTTCAACATGTTTTTTTGTTTTAGAATCGAAATATAAAACAATTAAAGACAGTGCATTTCATTGCCAATTCATTTTTCCTAAAAAGGAGTTAACAGTACGTTCTTAAGAAAATCGTATCTTGCTGACGGTGTGTAGTTACCTTATTTGAATAAAGGTCCAAAGTGATTCACAAGTATGCGTGAAATATTTCCTAATTCAAAGAATACATTTACACTCAGCAAATAACGTAAACCTATTTTTATGAAATTGAAGACTACCCTTTTAGTTCTTGTTGCATTCGTATTAAGCTTTACTGCAAAGGCCACTCATTTAATGGGTGGTGAGATTGTAGCGCAGCAGATCAGTGCATACCAGTACCAGATTGTAATGACTGCTTATCGCGATACAGCTGGTATTCCGATGCAAAATTTCGCATCGTTCTCAATAACAGATAGTTCTGGGACAAACATTGCTAACTTGAGTACAGCTTATGATTCTATCCTTAGTGGGAATGCGCTTCCTATGTACCCATATGGTGTGGAAGTATATTTTTTCGTTGATACGTTTACCTTTCCACATAGCGGAACATTTACCATAGGTTGGAGTAATTGTTGTAGAAATGGAGCCATTCAAAACATTACCAATCCGCTATCTCAAAGCATGTTTTTACAAACAGATGTAACGGTATATGATTCCGTGAGTAATTCAACTCCTTGGTTTTTAGTTCCTGCATCCATTTTCTTGCCGGTAAATTCACCTTGGCAATACAACCCCTTACCGTTTGATCCGGATGGAGATTCATTGTTTTGGAGTTTATCTCAACCCTTAAATGCCGCAAATACCCCTTGTCCTGGATATACACTTCCTCCCGGAACTGTTACTAATCCAATGACCATAAATCCAATCACTGGAACAATCACGTGGACAGCCACAATGCAGGGAAATTTTGTTACCACAGTACTTGTAGAAGAATTCCGAGGTGGACAAAAAATCGGAGAAATAAGACGTGATATGCAGTTCATAGTTGTCCAAATCGGTGTGTCCGGGCCGCAGTGGAATGCAGGAAATTTACCTGTGGATAGTTTAGGCAATATTTACATTAACCTTATCCAAAATTCATCGTTTAAACTGGATGTATCCGGTTACTCTCCTAGTCAAAGTATCTTGTATGCAGACGCATTTGGTGAACCATTCTTTACTTCACCAAACCCGGCAGTATGGTCAGTATCAGGTTCCGGTGTCAACGATACTATTGAGGGATCCATTACTTGGGCACCAAGTTCAGCGCAAACCAGAAGCACGCCGTATATATTGGCTTTGAGGTTAGCGGATGGTTATCTAGCGCAAGACTTGTCAATCATTTTCCAAGTTTCATCTGGTGTTGGTATTGAAGAAGAACAAATTCAATTTATCACCTACCCTAACCCAGCAAGTCAAGGAATTAGCATTTCACCAAATCCTAACAGAGTGGTTATTTATAATCAATTAGGACAACAATGGGAATTGCAATCAAACGGCGATAAATGGGATATTAGTGAACTCCCAAAAGGAACCTACTTCCTGCGAGCCGCGGATGCTACAGGTTTACCTTTGGGGTCAACGACCGTTATCATTCAGTAAGAGAAAAGAAAAAGAAATATCAAAAAGGCGCCCAATGGGCGCCTTTTTTTGGTTGAAAATTTAGCAAGAATAACATCAAAGGGTTAATACATGATATTTTCCCTTCGAATCTTTTTTGCCTTTTTCAGATTTCAAGGAGCTATCTTGCCTTTGCTAAAGAAATCTAGATGCACCCAAAAAACCCCTTCAATACAAATTATAATTTCAATCAGCTCATCAATGCAGTGCCCGAACTGAAAGAATGTATTGTGCCAGGGAAGTTTTCCAGAAAAAGTATTGATTTCAGTGATTCAAAATCGGTCTATTTGCTGAACAAGTCATTGCTCAAATGGAGATTCAATCTGAATTGGACTCTTAAGGAAGGGCACCTCTGCCCTGCTGTTCCGGGAAGGTTGGATTATTTGCTTCATGTAGAAGAGCTCATTCCTGAAATTGAAGGTAGACGTTCAAGAATGCTAGATATAGGCACCGGTGCATCGCTTATTTATCCACTTCTCGCTACAGCTGCATTTAATTGGGAATGTGTTGGAACAGAAATAGATAAAGAGGCCATAAGCTATGCAAAAGGCTTAATCCGCATGAATAGCAATATGCGTGGTACAAAAATTCGTAGGCAAGAATTCAAAAGCCAACTGCTTCAGGGAATTATGGAAAAAGAAGATCAGTTTGATGTACTTGTCTGTAATCCGCCATTTTTCAAAACAAAGAGCGAGGCATTTGCAGCCAATGCTAAAAAGAACAAAAACCTGCACGGCAATGAGCATGTAGCTCACAACTTTGGTGGGAGCGCAAATGAGCTATGGTATAAAGGTGGTGAAATGGCATTCTTGAAAAAGCTAGCATTAGAGAGTGTGCAATACCAAAATCAAATTCAGTGGTTTACCTGTTTGGTTTCAAAAAAAGAGAATTTGCGCACATTCAAAAGATATATCCGAAAAGGCAATCCAAGCGATATCAAGGTTATCACAATGAATCAAGGTAATAAGACCAGTCAATGTATTGCCTGGACCTTTAAACAAGAATCCAATGAGTCAAGAGAATAACCCATTACACGGTGTAAAGCTCATCCATATTGTAGAAACTCTTGTGGAATATTATGGATGGGAACAATTATCCATTAGGATACCTATAAGGTGCTTTTCTTTTGACCCTTCAGTTAAATCAAGTCTTAAGTTTCTTCGCAAGACATCTTGGGCACGTGTTAAAGTAGAACAACTCTATATAAACACCTTTCCAAACGGCACAGAAGAAAAGCTATAATTCTGCCTTATCTTAACGGTCAAATTTACCCAAATTAACATGAAAAAAGTATTGTTTATTGGAGCCTTGGCATCAATGATTCTAGGCTCCTGCAACCCAAATGAAGAAATGAACGCCGAAGAAACACACGACAACTTTGAATGGCAAGTCGACCGCTTTGCGGATATTAAAGTACTCCGCTATCAAATTCCTTCATGGGATGATTTAACCCCTAAGCAGCGTATTTATGCCTACCATCTTAATCAAGCAGGATTGGCAGGAAGAGACATCATGTGGGATTGTAATTACCGTCATAATCTTGAAATTCGTAGAGCATTAGAAGCTATGATTTCAAGTGATTATGTGAATAAGGAAAGTGCAGACTAT
>PXYR01000161.1 GCA_003023665.1 Bacteroidota bacterium | reverse complement strand
AAAACCTTTTGCTTCTACAATTTCATTACCTCTCAATGCAATAATTGCACTTGTTACTTTTGGTGCTTCCTGAGCATACGCGCTCAAAACTGCAAAAGTCAACAATCCAAATAGTAATTTTTTCATTCTTTTTACTTACTTAATTCTGTGTTACAAATGTACTTCAATAGTAACTTTTGCAAACACTACGCCATTTTAAATTTATTCTTCTGAACTCGAGTTTTCATTGTTTAATTCAGTAGAATCATTAACTCCTTCAACACTTTCGTCTGTTTCCTCATCTTCTTCAGATGCAGGTACTTTGGCTATGGAGGCGATTTCATCTTCTTTACGAAGGCTAATTAAACGTACTCCTTGAGTAGCACGTCCCATGACACGAAGGGTATCTACTCCCATTCTAATCATTGTACCCTTTTTCGTAATGATCATTAAATCATCTTCATCAGTAACTGCCTTGAGGCTAACAAGTTCTCCTGTTTTTTCCGTTACCGTGATTGTTTTTACTCCTTTACCACCGCGGTTAGTAATACGGTAATCCTCAAGTGCGGAACGCTTACCGTATCCTTTCTCACTAACTACCATGATATCAAATCCATCGCCTTCCTTGACTACGACCATTCCCACAACTTCATCATTCTCTGAATCCACTGTAATGGCTCTTACACCCGAGGCATTTCTGCCCATTGACCGCACTTTACTTTCCGGGAAACGTATGGCTTTACCGCTTCTAACGGCCATCATAATATCCTGTTCTCCATTAGTCAACTTAGCCTCAAGCAAAGTATCCCCTTCTCGGATAGTTATGGCATTGATTCCATTAACACGAGGACGGCTATATGCTTCCAAAGATGTTTTCTTGATAATACCATACTTGGTACACATCACAATAAAGTGATTGTTAATGTACTCTTCATCTTTTAGGTTTAATACATTAATAAATGCAAGCACCTTATCATCCTGAGGAATATTAATCAAGTTTTGAATAGCCCTACCCTTGCTTTGTCTTGTGCCTTCTGGTATTTCGAACACGCGCATCCAAAAGCATCTTCCCAATTCTGTAAAGAAGAGCATGTATTGGTGGTTGGTAGCAACAAAAACATTCTCAATAAAATCTTTATCTCTTGTGCTTGCAGCTTTTGAGCCTACTCCTCCTCTGTTCTGCTTCCTGTATTCGGAGAGCGCCGTACGCTTGATATAACCAGCATGTGAAATCGTAACGACCACCTCTGTATCAGGTATCATGTCTTCAATGCTCACATCGCCGCCGGCATATTCTATATCCGTTCTGCGCTCATCACCATACTTCTCTTTGACTTCAAGTAATTCATCCTTGATGATTTGCATTCGCAAAGTCTTATCTGAAAGAATACTTTTTAGGTAGTCTATGGTTTTCATCAATTCTTCATACTCTGCCTTGATTTTATCTCTTTCAAGACCGGTGAGTTTTTGAAGACGCATGTCTAAGATGGCTTTTGCCTGAATCTCACTTAGTTTAAATTCAGACATTAAACCAGTTCGTGCTTCATCTGGTGTTGCAGAAGCCCTAATTAATTTAATTACCGCATCTAAATGATCTATTGCAATAAGCAAACCTTCTAGAACATGTGCGCGTTTCTCAGCCTGTCGCAACTCATATTCCGTACGTCGCACAACAACTTCATGCCTGTGCGCAACGAAATGTTTAATCATGTCCTTTAGGTTCAATAACTCAGGACGACCATTGACTAATGCAATGTTATTTACTGAGAATGAGCTTTGAAGCTGGGTATACTTGAATAATTTATTCAAAACAACATTCGGTACAGCATCTCTTTTTAACACATAAACAATGCGCATACCATTTCTATCGCTTTCATCCCGAATGTCAGAGATTCCTTCAATTTTTTTGTCGTTGACTAAATCAGCAGTCTTTTTAATCATATCAGCCTTATTCACCTGATATGGAATTTCTGTTACAATAATGCACTCGCGATCTCTAACCTCCTCTATTCGAGCTTTTGCACGAAGGACTATACGTCCGCGTCCGGTATGAAATGCGTCACGGACCCCTTCATAGCCGTATATGGTTCCTCCAGTAGGGAAATCAGGAGCGCTTATGTGTTGCATTAAACCATCAATCTCAATGGAATCATCTTCGATATAGGCATTAATTGCATTTATACTTTCAGTTAAGTTATGAGGCGGCATATTTGTAGCCATACCCACAGCAATTCCGGATGCCCCGTTAACCAATAAGCCTGGTATTCTAGTGGGTAATACGGTAGGCTCTTTCAGAGAATCGTCAAAATTTAATTGCCACTCAACGGTATCCTTATCAATATCAGATAACATTTCCTCGGCAATCTTGCGCATTCGAACCTCTGTATACCTCATTGCAGCAGGACTGTCACCATCTATGGAGCCAAAATTGCCCTGTCCGTCAACAAGCATATAACGCAAAGACCAATCCTGAGCCATACGCACCATGGTGTCGTATACTGAACTATCTCCATGAGGATGATACTTCCCAAGAACATCACCAACTACCCTAGCGGACTTCTTGTACGATTTTGTACTCGTAACTCCCATATCGTGCATACCGTATAAAACCCGGCGATGCACAGGTTTTAAACCATCGCGAACGTCTGGTAAGGCACGTGATACGATAACCGACATCGAATAATCGATGTAGGAGCTCTTCATCTGCTCTTCAATATTTACGGGAATAATTCTTTCTCCCTGCGCCATATTGTCAGTTTTTTAATGGGGATAACCCCGGTTTTTACGTAATTTTCAAATATAGCTTTTAGCCATCTGTGCACAGAGATTATAAAGGATACAGTTCACTCATTTATCCACATTTTAATGTTAACAAACCACTCACGTGGTGGCAATGATGGCAGTAGAAATCTATTTAGATTAGATAAATGATGTAGGTGGCATGTTTTATGTTCACATGGTAGTTACAAATACCTCAAACTATGGAAGAAAATTTTAGCCCAAGAGTACGCGATGTAATCACTTACAGTAAGGAAGAAGCTTTGCGTCTTGGCCACGACTATATAGGTACGGAACATTTACTTCTCGGAATTTTAAGAGACGGAGAAGGCATTGCTGTTGCCATATTGAAAGATTTAGGTCTTGATCTAAGTAATGTTAGAAACAAAATAGAGGGTATTGCCGCTCCATACGCAACAAATACTCCTGGTTCAGGAAAGAATTTACCCTTGACTCGTCAAGCAGAAAAGGCACTGAAAACCACATTTTTAGAAGCGAAATTGTTTCAAAGCCCAGTGATTAGAACACCGCATTTACTGCTGTGTATATTGCGTAATGACAATGACCCAATAAGTGCCGTTATGGCGCAAATGGGAGCATCCTATGACGCCGTTAAAAGTGAATACCAAAACAGCCACCTTGAAAATGAACTTCCCTCCTCCTCTACGCCACAATCGTCCATGGATTATGATGATAGTGATGATATGGAAGAAAGTTCTTCATCTAGGAAGAGTTCTTCTAGCAGCGCATCTGGTCGTAAAGAGAAGTCAAAAACTCCAGTATTAGATAATTTCGGAAAAGACCTTACTAAAGCTGCAGAGCAAAACAGGTTAGACCCTGTTGTGGGAAGGTCAAAGGAGATTGAAAGAGTAAGTCAAATCTTAAGTCGTCGTAAAAAGAATAATCCATTATTAATTGGAGAACCTGGGGTAGGTAAAAGTGCTATTGCTGAAGGTTTAGCGCTACGCATTGTCAATAAAGAAGTTAGTA
>PXYR01000160.1:2167-3749 GCA_003023665.1 Bacteroidota bacterium | reverse complement strand
CAAGCAAGAATCATAGGTGCTTTGATTTATTGTTTTCCTTTTGTTCGAGGAGTCTATCTGAGCGGTTCGCTTTCTAAATGGGGAATACAATCTAGAGATGATGATATTGACTTCTTTATTCTCACTGCTTCAAATCGGGTATGGACTACAAAGCTTTATTTGATTGCCTTTAAAAAAATATTTCTATTCAATTCACAAAAATATTTCTGTATTAATTTTCTGCTGGATCAACAGAGATTGGAACTTTCAAAAAGAAATAAATACACTGCCACTGAATTAGTCTCATTGATTCCAATAAAAGATTGTGGCGGTTTGGCAGACTTGTGGGCGGCTAATCCTTGGACAAAATCGTATTTTCCCAATGCAAGTCTTAAGGCGAATCCGACCAATAAAAGAATGAAAAATAGAATCTCTGAGCGCTTGTCTAACTTTTTATTTGGGAATCGATTAGAGGATTGGGCCCGTCAAAAATTCACCGTGCATATGCAAGAGCATACGGATCAAGAGGAAGGCTATTACGAAGCTGAACCGCATACATCGGCGTATTTTCCTCAAAGTATAGAATTGCGATTATTGTCTCACTTAGAAAATTTTAAGAATGAATAAAAAAGAAATAATCGTAACTATTCTCTCCGGGGTGTTGCTATTTGGAATTGCTGCTATGCGTCCTGCGAAATTTGCTGCAGAGACTACTTTTTTTGTGCCTCTGACCTTGTTAGAAAAACAGATAAATCAAAACGGCATCGGCTTTGGTTCTCCTATTGAAGTGGATGCTCACCTAGAGCTTATGCAAAGCCCACGAGTCATTCAAGTGCTACAATCAAAATTCAATGAGGCTTTTGATTTAGATGTGCGAAAGACAAGAAACGGAGCAGTTGCAGTAGAAATACGGTCAAGTGATCCAATCGTTGCAGCGGAAATATGTAACGCTTCAATAGCAATTACAGATTCAATTAAACAAGATATGCTGCGTCAAAACGTAGGGATGAGTCTTGAGGTTATTCAGAATCGAGCACAATTATTAGAAGCTGAGGAGAAAGCGTTGCGCAAAGAGCTAGATTCATTGCGGATATTCTCTCAAGATGATTCTTTATCCTTTGCGGCCTTGATCTTTCGTAAGGAAAGACAATATGGGACTGCGGTTATAGAATTGACAAAAGTAGAGCGTAAGCTAGAGGATTTGAAAGGTTATACAGATGCACCAGCACCTAAGTCGTATATCATTTCTCCTGCAATCCCATCCAATAAAAAAGTTGGTTTGCCTTCATGGGCCATAGGTTTGTTGGGTGCTGCTATTGTTGGAATAGCAATAGCAGTTTGGCGTTCTACATCATCCTAAAGTGATTTCTAAAGACAATAGTGCCCTTGCCTTAATTGGACTTTTAATAGTCTTAAGTGGAAGCGTGTATTTTGACTATCATTGGGAATTGGTCTGGAGTGCTCTAGGTGTTTTATTCCTTGCTTTTGGAGTATATAAAAGAGATTGGATGGCAGCAATAATGTATGCTGCTGCCATAATTGCTCCAGTTTCCATAAAGTACGCGTTACCCTTTGCGGATTTGTATTTGCCTATAGAGTTTCT
>PXYR01000160.1:0-1920 GCA_003023665.1 Bacteroidota bacterium | reverse complement strand
TCCTTGTTACCGGTCACTGCAGCTGGAATTCTACATTTTATTCAATACGACTTTAATCCCATCACCATATCCGGTATTTTCAAGCCGTTTTTTTACAGCCATACTATGTTTGGGGCCGTTACGGCCTTTCTCACAGGTATTGCTTTAGGAAACTTGCGGGCCAATAGGTGGTGGGGTGTCGTGTTGTTTTTTGGTGTGGCCTTGACCATTTTTAGTGGATCTAGAGCAGCTCTTTGGTCACTTGTATTTATGGTCCTCCTGTACATTTTGATTCAGATGAAGCCACTGTATCGATTGATACTTCCGTTAATTGCAACGGTTATGTTTTTAAGTTTTGGAGGTGCCACCAAATTGGAAGATCAGTTTAGCTATAACAATTACGAAAGTCACGATCCTCAAGCTACACTGGTTGAGAAAAGTATGTCTGTAACAAATTTAAATACAGATGTCAGCAATATTGAGCGGCTCAACCGATGGGTAAGTGCGCTACGAATGTTTGAGGAACGGCCATTTACAGGATTTGGTCCAGGAACGTATCAATTTACCTACTTGCCGTTTCAGGAGAAACGCCTTGCCAATAGATTGACCGTAACCAATCCAGACTCCCCTCCGCCGGGCTCCGGTGGTACCGCACATTCAGAACTGCTTTTACAACTTGGTGAGAACGGGATTTGGACACCACTGTTGTTTTTATTTCTTTGGCTGCGCTGGACGTTTTTTGGCTTCTTTATAGCGAACAAACAAAGCATTCATATACCGCTACTTTTAGGTCTGAGCACCTACCTTTTTCATATGCAATTCAATAACTTTTTGAATCAATCTGTGTTCGCCTTCTTATTTTGGGGAACAGCAGCATATTTAGATGTTCATTTAAGCAGAAACAAGGATGAGTTATTACGATAATGTAGGAACCTACTATGATAAAGACGCGGTGGATTTTGAACAACGTTATCATCAAAATCCAGCTCTCCAGCGAATAAGACAAAGCTTTCGTCAACATACTAAATCCTACGAACAGGAATCTATTTTGGAGATTGGTTTTGGCCCTGGTTTTGACTTAGTCCACTTTGCGGAGCAATTTCCAAATCGCAAATTTTACGGATTGGATATATCTGCTGAAATGGTCCGCTTGACTCGGGAAAAGATTGAAGAAATGGGCCTTGAAAATGCATGGGTAGCTCAGGGCAGCGTAGAAGATATTACCACTCAATTCCCACAGGTTACATTTGATATGATTTATGTGTTTTTTGGGGCATTAAATACGGTAAACAATTTAGAGGTTGCCTTGTCGCATTTACGGCAGGTACTCCAACCTGGAGGCAGAATGGTCTTGACCTTTGTCAACAAATATTATGTGGCTGGAACTATAATTGAGTTATTGAAGCTCAAGCCAAAATTCGCCTTTGCTCGATGGAAGAAAATTTGGGGAGGCTATTCACCTACAAATTTTTTAGCCAGTCGATGTTACCGTCCAAGCACCATTAAAAAATGGGCAAAGCTTCATTGTATTTATTCCCGCGGCTACAGCGTTTTCTATCCTGCTTGGTACTACCATACGCTTCACAAAAGGTTGCCAAAAAGCATAGTAGCGGCGCTATGGGAGTTGGACGAACGCATTGCGACAAAGCGAATAGGAAAGTTCGGGGAGTATATGTTGTATACCTTTGAAAAAAGCGATTAATGCTTCTTTCTTAATTGATGAATCGTAGCAGAAATAAGTTCTAAAAGGTTGGAATAGACCGGCTCGTATGATTCGCGCCACTCAGTATGTTTTGTTTTTAAAGGGGTATTTGAGGTTAGTGCCTCTTTTACAGTCCTGCCATATTTTTTGGTTATGGCATCTCCAGAAACATAGTGAGTTTCCAATTGTAAAACTTCAGCCACATGCAGGCAAAAATCAGCTTGACTGATGGGTGCAAA
>PXYR01000159.1 GCA_003023665.1 Bacteroidota bacterium | reverse complement strand
AAGGAGATTATTCACGGGTTCTTATCACAGGGCTGGCCAGGTCAGGAACTACCGCACTTACCAAGGAGCTGGCTAAAAGAGGGCCTTTTGCGTCTTTAGATTATAGCAATATGCCGGTTCTTCTCGCCCCAAGATTATGGGCAAAAGTATACAAGCCCAGGAAGAAGAACGAAAGCTCCGAGCGTGCGCATGGTGACGGTATTAAAGTTGGCCTAGCAAGTGTAGAGGCGCTTGAAGAATATTTCTTTAAAGTACTTAAAAACGACAGCTACATCACTGAAGATGGTCTTTTGGAGCACCATCTAACCCAAGAAGAAAACAACCTATACCGACGATACCAAAACAGCATTGCAGGCGAAAAAATATATCTAGCCAAAAACAATAACACCTTGCTGCGATTAAAGTCTCTGTTGCAGCTAAACTCAGATCTAGCCGTCTTTATGTTAATACGGCACCCGCTGCAACATGCCTATAGCCTCATGGTCCAACACGAAAGTTTTTGCGCTCAGCAAAAAACGGATCCTTTTGTGAAAGAATATATGGACTGGCTTGGCCACCACGAATTTGGTGAGGGCGAGCGGCCCTTTATTTTTAATGGAAAAGGGGACCAAACAGGCGCAGGAAAAGACCTTAATTTCTGGTTAGAGCGATGGGTTAATTACTACCGTCAAATTGAAGTTCAAGAGAATTTATTCCTCATTCGCTATGAAGACTTTTTACAGAATCCAAAAGGGGTGTTGAATTTATTTCAATCAAAACTTTCAATTACACTTAATTATGGCGAAATTAAAGTGTTCAAAAAGAACGATGAACCTGTAGAAACCACAAATCCTGAACTATTAGCTCAGGCCAATGCTATTTATAGCAAACTTTCTAAGTTATGTCTAAAGCCGTTCTAATCGTAGAAGATGACCCGCAACTAGGCGAGTCTTTAAAAACTATACTGAGCCTTCTCCATCATGAGCCACACCATATACTTACGCTTAAAGAAGCTAAAGAAGCAATTGACAATCAACGTTGGGACGTGATAATTTCAGACTATTCATTGGCAGACGGAACGGGCGTTGAGGTTATGAATTATGCAGTCGAAAGAAAATGCAGCAGCACGTTAATCATTTCAAGCGGTCATGAGCGGGAGAGTATAGAAGAAGAATTGAGCGGGTTGGATCACGTTCGATGGATGAGCAAGCCTTATACCATAAATGACCTGACGGCTTTAATTGATTAATCCCACCCTCAAAAGAGCCCAGTATTAGCTCAACCATTTCCTACCAACATGGCTTTACATTATTTTGATAACAACGAATTTGGGGTGCTTTCGCAAGAGTGTAAAGAACACCTTACCACAAAAGGCAATGTGGTAGAATACCCAAAAGGCTCGCTAATCCTTGACTATGGACTACACGCAGACTTCATGCCTATCATTCTTGAAGGAAGCGCGCGTGTAATGCGGATCTCTAAGGATGACCCTAGCAAAGAGTTGTTATTGTATTTTCTCACTCCCGGTGAAATTTGTCCTTGTGCTGCCTTTTCGCAATTACCCGATGGAAACATGCCCATTACAGTGGAGGCCGAATCAACATGTAAAACCTTGAATATTCCTTTGGCAGAATTAAACCCTATTACCAAAAGTTTTAGTGAGTGGCGCATCTATGAATTAGGAAACTTCCGCCGCCGGTTCGAAGAGCTTCTTAGCTTAGTTGATGATGCCATTTTTAATCAACTAGAAGCACGACTCTTGGCCTACATTGAAAAAAGATGTTTGCTCAACAATCGTCACGGGGTAAGCCTTTCGAAAGTCAAGATGGCCTCTGAGCTTGGGACCTCAAGAGAAGTTGTGAGCAGGCTACTAAAGAACTTAGAAAGCAAAGGAGTCATAAAACAAGACAAAACAGGCGTCCACATGCAAGGCTAACCCTATTCGATCATGATGCGTTCTGTATGAGTTTCCGATCCAAACTGCACTTTTAAAACGTATGCCCCGGAAGGCAACGAAGTCAACACTAAAGTTTCTATCCCGTTTTGCGAGGTGTTATACCGGCCGTTTTCTACCTCACGACCCATAATATCATAAAGGCTGTAGCGCACCGTGGTTCCTTCTTCCGTGTCTACTAAAAGTTCCACTATTCCATTACTTGGGTTTGGAAAAAGTGCTACTGTAGATGGTAAACCATTGATTTCATCCATGCCAATCAACGATGCTTTACCCAGATTTACATCTGTATACACATGCCACTCTCCTGGCTGATATGTCAACGGTGCTGTTGCGTTTGTCACCACTATACTGTCGCCAGTAAAATAGTCGTACCAAGTTCCTGTGTGTTGAAAGTTAGGATAAACATCTCCAGAGGTTACTCTGAAATTACCTACTACAGTTGCGTTCGTATCTGGAACACTCAGGTTAATTCGTTTTGAATCTCCATTGAGCGCATAGATAAAGTTATCTGTTTTGAATACCCCATATGTATTGCGCATATTAATTAGCGCCGCGGTATACTTATATAATCTCTTACGATGGGTGTTTGCATAATAAGACCACAGTATGGACTTTTCACATATTCTACATGGGTCATTGATGGACTCATCATAGGCCAATTCTTCAAACATGTAGGTCATTTTTGGACCAGGAATGGTGAATAGGAAGGCGTTGGTTAAAATTTTACGATCCACCATCGTTGGCAAGTTCTTAGTGTTGTAGCCTCCGCTGGAATTTCCAAAAGTCTTGATTTTATAAGCAGACCTTTCCTCATCATGGCTTTCCGAATAGGTGATTAAGTGCTTATTGCCCCAGCCTCTTTCTTTGTAAATGCCCCATTTAAAGTCGCTGTCGCCGGTATACCCCATAGCCGCTTCATGGTATTGGTGCACCGCGTTCCCCCAGAGCAGCATTCCGTGATCGCTAAGTTCTTTCTCCTCACTATTTGGTCCCCAATGCTCAAGTATGACATAAAAGTCATTGTCTACAGACCATAGTTGGTTTGCTAATCTCTTTAACTCTCCAATCCTACCGGCATCGTAATTATCCGCATTGGCATTATTGGTGAACCCTTTGGTGAAATCAAATCGAATGCCGTCGATCTTAAATTCTTCAATCCAATACGTATTAATCCTGTCCATATAATCTCGTGTTGGCTGCACATAATGATTGAAATCATTTCCCCAACAGTTTGGTGGATGTGGACAATATTGATTCATATAGGGGTTATTAGCAGACGGCCTATTATTGGAGCTGTCCCACCACATCTGAGCGATTGGGTTCTGACCGTAAGCATGATTAAACACCTGATCCGTAATTACCGCTATACCTCTAGAATGACAGCTGTCAACAAATTCCTTAAACTTATCTGGCGTACCATAATATTTGTCTAACGCCATATGAAAAGAGGCGTTGTAGCCCCAGGAAAGGTTGCCCTCAAATTCAGAATTCGGCATCAACTCTATAGCGTTTATTCCCATTCTAGAAATGTAATCAAGGGTGTCAATAAGTGTTTGGTAATTTCTAGTGGTAACAAAGTCTCTAAGAAGCAATTCATAGATTATGAGTTCTTCTTTGTTGGGCGCTTGGAAAGTGTTGTTTTTCCATTGATATGGCGATTTAGCCGTTTGATACAAAGAGACGTTTCCTGTAGTCTTTCCTGCGGGATAAGCAGGTAGGTTAGGGTAGGTGGAAGAGGAAATGTAGCCGTCATTCCAAGGGTCTAATATTTGAGTTGAAAACGGATCAGCTACTCTCAAATTACCGTTTATCAAGTATTGATAAGAAA
>PXYR01000158.1 GCA_003023665.1 Bacteroidota bacterium | reverse complement strand
CATTGGAATACGGTTATAGCCTCAGAATATGCATCTTGGGACCTTATTCAAGAAATGATTGAAACCAGCTATAAACTTGTTTGGCAAAAGGTGCCAAAGAAGGTACGAGAAGGCGGCGTATAGTGTATTTTAGCAGACTATGAAAAACATCCGTAATTTCTGTATCATCGCCCACATTGACCACGGTAAGTCGACTTTGGCGGATCGCTTGTTGGACGTTACCTCCGCGGTAAGTGATCGCGAAAAACAAGACCAGCTTTTGGACGACATGGATCTAGAAAGGGAACGAGGCATTACGATCAAATCGCACGCCGTTCAGATGTATCATGAAAAAAACGGAGAAAAGTATACCATCAATCTTATTGATACCCCAGGACACGTAGATTTCTCCTATGAAGTTTCGCGTTCCATAGCAGCCTGTGAAGGTGCCTTGCTCATTGTAGATGCAGCCCAGGGTATACAGGCACAAACCATTTCTAATTTGTACTTGGCCTTAGAGCATGATTTGGAAATCATTCCTATCCTCAACAAGATTGATCTGCCCTCCGCAAATCCAGAAGAAATAGGTGATCAAATCATAGATTTAATCGGTTGTGATAGAGAAGAAATATTGCATTGCTCTGCCAAAACGGGTCAGGGTGTTCCAGAAATCCTTGATGCAATCATTGAGCGCATTCCTTCACCAGAAGGTGATCCAGAGGCACCTCTTCAAGCCCTTATTTTTGACAGCCACTTCAATCCTTTTCGCGGTATTGAAGCTATTTACAAGGTCGTAAACGGGTCCATCAAAAAGGGACAACGTGTCAAGTTCATGTCCACTGGAAAGCAGTATGACGCAGATGAGATAGGCGTTAATCTGATCAAACAATTTCCAACCAAAGAAATTAAAACCGGTGATGTAGGCTACATCATATCAGGAATTAAAGAAGCTAAAGAGGTAAAAGTAGGAGACACCATAACTTCCGTTGAACGCCCTGCAGATAGCGGAATTGAAGGGTTTGAAGAAGTTAAACCGATGGTTTTCGCAGGAATCTACCCTGTTGAAACAGAAGAATTTGAAGAATTGCGTTCCTCGCTAGAAAAATTGCAATTGAATGACGCTTCACTCACTTATGAGGCAGAAACATCTGCGGCATTGGGCTTTGGTTTCCGTTGTGGCTTCTTAGGCATGCTGCACATGGAAATTATCCAGGAACGTCTAGAACGAGAGTTCAATATGACCGTCATTACAACGGTTCCCAACGTAAGCTACAAGTCTTATTTAAAAAGCGACCCCGACCAAACGGTTTGGGTCCAAAACCCAACAGATTTTCCAGACCCAACCAAAATGGAGCGTATGGAAGAACCGTTCATACGGGCACAAATCATCACCAGTTCAGATTTTGTGGGTCCTGTAATGAACCTCTGTATTGGCAAGCGCGGAATCCTAACCAATCAAACATATTTGACCAGCAACCGCGTGGAGCTGAGCTTTGATATGCCCCTGGCAGAGATTGTTTTTGATTTTTACGATCGCCTTAAGACCATCTCTAAAGGGTATGCTTCATTTGACTACCATCCTATCGGTTATAGAGAAAGTCACTTGGTTAAAGTAGATGTGATGCTCAACGGTGATCCAATTGATGCATTAAGCGCTCTTATCCATAGAGACAATGCCTACGACATTGGAAAGAAAATGTGCTTGAAATTGAAGGAGTTGATTCCAAGGCAGCAGTTCATGATTGCCATACAAGCTGGAATCGGTAATAAGATTATTGCTCGTGAAACCTTAAGTGCCCTTCGTAAGGATGTAACTGCGAAGTGTTACGGTGGTGATATTTCTAGAAAGCGAAAACTACTTGAAAAACAGAAAGCCGGTAAGAAGCGCATGCGCCAATTGGGTAATGTTGAGATTCCACAAAGTGCATTCCTTGCCGTACTAAAGCTGAACGATTAATCATACCTTGCTTGGCATGAATGAGCCAAGAATCATTGAATTTAAGGGCAGTTTGCTTTGCGGCAAATCTAAATCTATGGATTTACAGACCTTCTCACCTTCGGCGGTATGGAATCAATTTATGCCCCGTCTTTCCGGCATTACCAATCGGCTCAATAATGATCTAATCTCTCTAAGAGCGTTTGAGTATATACCGCACTTTGGACCCACTGCAAACCCAAAGTTTACATACTGGGGCGGCGCAGAAACTGAAGTAAAAATTGATGGATTCGATCACATTTACATTCCATCAGGAACCTACGCGGTGTTCCATTACAAAGGGCTAAGCAGCGATTCAACCATTTGGAAATACATCTATGGAGAGTGGCTGCCAAATAGCAAGTGGGAGCTTGATGACAGACCACATTTTGAAAGACTTGGTCATGCTTACAACAATGGCGACCCAAATTCTGAAGAAGACATTTATATACCACTACGACTAAAAAACCCCGACTAAAAAGTCGGGGTTCAAGATGTGAAAGCTTTTGGCTAAGCTTAGGATGTTATTTATTACTGCTCAAAGAAGCCAGTAAATAATCGCGATTCATACGCGCTATGTTTTCCAATGAAATTCCTTTAGGACATTCTACCTCACAGGCACCGGTATTGGTGCAATTACCAAATCCCTCTAGGTCCATTTGATTAACCATGCTTAGCACCCGCTCTTTTGCCTCAGGTTGACCCTGCGGCAAAAGCGAAAATTGGCTGATTTTCGCAGAAGCAAACAACATAGCTGATGAATTCTTACACGTTGCTACGCACGCGCCACATCCAATACAAGTTGCCGCATCAAATGCTTTGTCTGCGTTCTCTTTAGGCACAGGAATGGCGTTAGCATCAATAGTGTTACCCGACGTATTCACGGAAATAAACCCGCCTGCACGTTGAATGCGATCAAATGCGGAACGATCCACCATTAAATCTTTAACAATAGGAAATGCTTTTGCACGGAAAGGTTCAATATAAATGGTATCACCATTTTTGAATTCTCTCATGTGCAACTGACATGTGGTAATCTTACGACCTGGGCCATGCGCTTCACCGTTAATAAAAAGGGAGCACATTCCACAAATCCCTTCACGACAGTCGTGATCAAAAACCACCGGCTCAACGCCTTGGTCAATTAACTGCTCGTTCAGATAATCGAGCATTTCTAGAAAGCTCATATCATCTTCTACACCCGATATAGGATATGTTTTCATCTCACCCTTTGCCTCAGGGCCTGCTTGTCTCCAGATCTTTAATGTCAAATCCATAGTCTGAATTATTTGTAAGAACGTGTCTTAAGTTCTACATTCTCAAAAGTTAATTCTTCTTTGTGCAAGTTTGCTTCAGCAGGAACACCTGTGAATTCCCATGCACTGACGAATGTGAAGTTTTCATCGTCACGGAGCGCTTCACCTTCTTCGCTTTGGTACTCTTCTCGGAAGTGACCACCGCAACTCTCTTTGCGCTCCAAAGCATCTTTTGCCATCAATTCACCTAGTTCGATAAGGTCAGCAACACGACCTGCTTTATCAAGCTCTGGGTTCATTCCGTTTGCGGCTCCAAGTACGCGAACGTCGGCATAAAATTCCTCTCGTAAAGCTTGAATATCTGCTATAGCTTGCTTCAATCCTTTTTCATTTCTGGCCATGCCCACTTCATTCCACATGATCTTGCCAAGACGCTTATGGAAATGGTCAACGGATTTAGTACCGTTATTGTTGATGAACTTATCGGTTCGTTCTCGAACTGCTTTTTCCGCTTCTTCAAATTCTGGAGAATCGGTTGAAATTGTTCCCGTACGGATGTC
>PXYR01000033.1:11882-15253 GCA_003023665.1 Bacteroidota bacterium | reverse complement strand
AATTTAGTTGATGCTTACAAGAAGTGCGAGTTGGAAGCGGAAGTGGGTCTTGGTCTTTTTTCGTTGAGCGCTGTTATTGTAGACAAGGCAGAGCCGAGTGAGGCCTTGAGAGTCAATGTTGCGTGGGCACTAAATCGCCCAAATTCTACCAAATTGCTGTGTTCAAAACAGCTTGAGGCTTTTAGAAACGGAACAGTTCCAATACAAGAGGTTGATATTAAAGCCGAACGTGGAGCGTTCATGGTTTGCGATGAGGTAACCCTTGAGGCCCATGCAAAAGAGCAATGGAGCATTGTCACAGATGTAAATAAAGGCCCGGTGGAGGTTGCAGATTTACTTGAAGCTTTGAAATCTCCTAAAGCGCTGTGGAAAGAGGTTTTTACTGATGTTGAGGCCGGATCAGCTAACTTAATGGAATTGGTGGCTGCTTCTGACGGTCTTCAACTTACCAATGACCGGCTTTTGAACATTCGTCATTTTGCCAACACCATGTTTAATATCATGCGCGGCGGCATTTTTGATGACCATTATAACATTGATAAAAGTGATTTTGAAAAGTATATGGCCAAGGCCAATAAAATTGCTTTCAAAAGAAACAGTCAAACGCTGAGTCAGCTAGACAGTTATTTTAATCTTCACACCCTAAAAACGCTTGCGTCTGCATCTTCAGATGCCGATTTCAAAAGACTTGCATTTGAATATTTGCCCTTGAAATTTAGCCGTAGGCATGGCGACCCTTCTCGTCCTTGGAACAAATTTTCAATCAATACCCGCGATGAGGTGACGGGTGAGAAAATATTGGACTATCAAGGAAATTGGCGTGATATTTTCCAAAACTGGGAAGCTTTAGCCCATTCTTATCCTGAATTTATGGAAGGAATGATCCATAAATTTCTCAATGCCACCACATTTGATGGATACAATCCTTACAGAGTGGTAAAAGACGGTTTTGATTGGGAAACCATAGAGCCTGATAATCCTTGGTCGTACATAGGTTACTGGGGGGATCATCAAATCATATACTTGTTAAAGTTCTTGGAGTTTATAGAGGATTACTATCCAGGAACATTACAGCAATATTTCAAACAGGAGATTTTTGTTTATGCAAATGTTCCTTATACCATTAAGGAGTATAAAGAAATACTAAAAGACCCAAAAAACACCATAGATTTTGATCATGAAGGTGAAGAATCCATTCAATACAGAACAGCTTCCTTAGGTGCAGATGGAGCACTCCTGCTGAATCAAAATTCGGAGATTCACAAGGTTAATTTCTTGGAGAAAATCTTAGCCACCGTTCTTGCCAAAGTAAGCAACCTCATTCCTGAAGGCGGTATTTGGATGAATACCCAGCGACCAGAGTGGAATGATGCCAACAACGCCCTAGTTGGAAACGGTGTAAGTATGGTTACGCTGTATTATCTGAGAAGATTTTTGAGCTTCTTTGAAGAAGTGCTTCATCAAGAGAAAGGCGAAGTCAAAGTAAGTACAGAGTTAGCAGTCTTTTTCCGCGGAATTGCCGGGGCCCTAGAGCACAATAAAGATTTGCTTAACACTGGTTTTTCGGATGTTCAAAGAAAAGACGTTTTAGATTCTTTAGGTGAGCCCGCTAGTGCGTATCGTTGGAAAATTTACAAGAATGGTTTTTCTGGAACATTTGAAACGCTGTCCATAGATGAATTGAGTCAATTCACAGAGTTGGCAAGATTGTACATGGAACAGAGCATTCGCTCCAATAAACGCGAAGACGGGCTCTATCACGCTTATAATTTAATGACGGTTAAGGGCAATGGAGTTCAAGTGAGTTATCTCTCGGAAATGCTCGAAGGCCAAGTAGCCGTTTTGAGCTCAAAATATTTATCAGCCTACGAAAATGCGGATGTTTTAGACGCATTAAAATCGAGCGCCTTATTCCGCGAAGATCAATACAGTTATATTCTTTATCCAAATAAGGATTTACCAAGATTTACGTCAAAGAATTGCATTCCAACAGCGCGTGCAGAGGCTTCTGAACTTATAGCTGCCTTACGCAGGTCAGGTGACAAAACGGTAGTGCTTAAAGACAGAAACGGCGTGTACCATTTCAATGGAATGTTCAATAATGTCAACAGTTTAAATGACGCGTTAGATCAACTTCCAAGCAAATATGACGCGTTGGTATCTAAAGACCGAGCATTATTATCTTCCATTTTTGAAGAGGTATTTGACCATAAATCCTTTACGGGTCGTTCAGGTACGTTCTTTGGCTACGAAGGTCTTGGTTCTATCTATTGGCACATGGTAAGTAAGCTGCTTTTGGCCGCGTACGAAAACACCAATATGGCTTTGAAAACAGACGACGAGATATTGATTGGACGTATGTACGATCATTATTTTGAGATTTTAGCAGGTATTGGAGCGCATAAGAGCCCAAAACTCTATGGTGCTTTCCCAACGGATCCTTATTCACATACACCCGGCGGTAAGGGTGCTCAGCAGCCTGGCATGACCGGTCAGGTAAAAGAAGATTTAATTAGCAGATTTGGTGAACTAGGTGTATCTGTGAAAGAAGGTAAACTGACTTTTGCACCAAGAATTCTCCGCAGCGAGGAGTTCTTGAGCAATCAAGGTGTCTTTGAATATGTCAATATTGAAAATGTGGTTGATTCTGTAAAAGTCCCTAAAGGAGGGCTGGCTTTTACTTACTGTCAAGTTCCTGTCATTTACGAGCGCTCTGATAAGCCTCAAATAGTAGTACACACGCAAAGCGAAGCACATACTATTGACGGGGATACTTTGAGTTCTGAGTTGACTTCGGCGCTGTTTCAAAGAACAAATGTTATTAAGAAAATCGCAGTATCTGTGGTAAAGTAATTTAAGAAAATGAACGTATTCCGTGCACGAATTCTTGGTATTTACGCTCTGGCTTTAACGCTGGGTTTGAATTCATGTACAACCGCCGAAAAGCCTATGACAAGTAATAAAAGCGCAAAGGAAATATTGGGTAACCCTGAATATCGTGCCATTTCATTCGGAGGATATAGAGGTAAAAATAGAGAGGAGCAGCCATCAATTCCGCAGCTTAAAGAAGATTTAAAAATCATGTCTGCAATGGGCATTAAGATTCTTCGAACGTATAATTTGCAGCTTCCTCATGCCTTGAATGTGCTCAAAGCCATTCGTGAATTAAAGCAAGAAGACGCTTCATTTGAGATGTACGTGATGCTGGGAGCTTGGATGGATTGCTTCGGTGCATGGACCAACGAACAACCCGACCACAGTAGAGAAAGCGAAGAAAATAATACCAGTGAAATAGAGAAAGCGGTTAGGTACGCAAATGAATTTCCGGATATCGTAAAAATTATTGCTGTAGGCAATGAAGCAATGGTCCA
>PXYR01000033.1:0-11260 GCA_003023665.1 Bacteroidota bacterium | reverse complement strand
AAATATGCGCTTTGGGACTTGGTGGATTCGGGCGCATTTGAAGGATTGACTCGTGGTGGGGTGGAAATAACCAAGTCATTTGAGGGAGATTCAGTATTACTATTACAGACGGTGAGTGCACCAAAAAGAAGGCGTTGATGATGAAAAAAAGTATGATTCTTTTTGGAGTGATGATTCTTATGTCTTGTCAAAGTACAGACACGCAGCTTGTTGTTGAGCCCAAAGACGATGAATACTTCAAAGCCATCTGCTATCATCCAGTGAATGTTGGCAGTTCACAGCGCAGCTGGGAATTTATTGATGAAGACCTTGACTTGATGCAGGAAGCTGGCATCTCAGTAATTCGCGTTTACATGCCTATCCAAGATGAAAAAGTTTTGGATAAAATCGCCGATCGGGGAATGAAGATAATTACCGGTTTTGGCTACAATCAAGATTCAGTCAATGATATTGTTTCCGGAACCTATTTGGATTACGTAAAAAAGTACAAGGACCATCCAGCAATGTATCTGTGGGAGTTGGGCAATGAGTACAATTATCACCCAGAATGGTTCGGGGGTGATTTGGCCAATTGGTACAATTCCTTAGAGTCTGCCGTAGATGCGATCCATGGTATTGATAGCACACACCTAGTGAGTAGCGCTCACGGTGAATTACCTGATTCCTTAGCTCTTTATCATGGCCGAAAGTTGGATATATGGGGTTTTAACGTGTATCGATGGGATGCGCCTGCCTCCTTTATTACGGATTGGAGAAAGATCAGCGAAAAGCCATTTTACTTCGCAGAATTAGGTTCCGATAGTTATATGACAATCGCCATAGATAGTTTGGATAAGGGGGTGAACGAGCATGCTCAGGCGATTGCTTTAGGTCACATAATTGATGAGCTGTTGCCGCTCAGAGAGGAATTTGAAGGCATGACACTGTTCTCCTTTACAGACGGTTGGTGGAAAGCCGGTAATCCAGAAATACAAGATGTAGGCGGCTGGGCGCCAAACAGCAGTGGCGTGCCTTACGATGGTTCTCCAAATGAAGAATACTGGGGCATCGTAAATATTGATAGAACTAAAAAAAAGGCATTTGACACCGTCAAAGCTCGATTTAAATAATTTCTAATGAATTATAGAACATTAATCACGGTAATAGCGGGCTTCGTATTGATGGCCTGCGGGGAAAGAAACAACATGGAGTTTAAAGTCTTTGAAACATCTGCATCAGGTAAGAATTTAGAGGAGGTTAGTAATTTTAGCGCCTCTGAAAATCACTCAAAAATTTCAGTAAATCTTGAGTCTGAGCGTCAAAGTATTGTTGGCTTTGGTGGTGCATTTACCGAATCCTCTGCCTACAATTTAAATAAGCTGAGCCCGGAGAATCGTTTATCCGTGATTAAGGCATACTTCGCCAAATCGGGCGCGAATTATTCACTTACTAGAACGCACATGAACTCTTGTGATTTCTCTGTAAGTAATTATTCATATTCCCCTGTAGAAGGAGATGTCAATCTAGAGCATTTTAATATTGAGGAAGACCGCGACGATCTTATTCCAATGATTAAAGATGCACTTGCAATAAGTGAAGATGGGTTTAAACTATTTGCTTCGCCATGGTCTGCAGCGCCTTGGATGAAGGACAATAACGATTGGCGTGCCGGTAAATTGAAAGAAGAATACTATGATACGTGGGCCTTATTCTTTAGTAAGTATGCTTCTGCTTATGCAGAGGAAGGAATAGATATTTGGGGATTTACGGTGGAGAATGAGCCTCACGGAAACGGGGGAAATTGGGAAAGTATGCACTTTACCCCGGAAGAAATGACTCGTTTTGTTAATCAACATTTGGGTCCTCGTTTAGAAGCAGACGGTAAGGGTGATTTAATCATCTTAGGCTATGATCAAAACAGACAAGGCGTTCAAGAATGGGCGGATGTTATGTACAAGGATGAGGCCTCAAAAAAGTATTACAGTGGCATGGCACTTCATTGGTATGAAAGCACTTACGATTACTTTCCAGATGAATTAGACTATGCCTACCATGCAGCACCGGAAATGCTTCTATTGCAAACAGAAGCCTGTGTGGACAATCAAGTACCTGAGTGGAAAAATGATAAATGGTATTGGCAGAAGGAAGCTACAGATTGGGGCTATTATTGGCGCGAAGAAGAAAATAGGTACCTGCATCCAAAATATGCTCCGGTCAATCGCTATGCTCGAGATATTATTGGTTGTTTAAACCACTGGGTTCAAGGCTGGGTAGATTGGAATATGGTCCTTGACCGTCAAGGAGGTCCAAATTGGGCTAAAAATTGGTGTGTTGCACCAGTAATTGTGGATGTAGATAATGATGAAGTCTACTATACACCTATGTTCTATGTGCTTCAGCACTTCAGCAAATTTATTCGTCCAGAAGCTAAGGTTGTTGAGGTGTCCAAAACAGACGATAACTTGATGGTTACGGCAGCCAAAAACACAGACGGTTCTGTTGCCGTTGTTGTTTTCAACGAAGGAGAAGAAGCTAGAAGTTTTGATTTGGAACTTGATGGTCAAATCGCCTCAATTGCTATTGAGGCGCAGGCATTGCAGACGATATTCATTCAAAGTGAGTCAGAATAATGGGGACCGTTTCTAAAGTTCCTATGGGACAAAAAATTGCTTTTGGTATTGGGATGCTCGCGAATCAAATGTTCCCTGCGGCAATGAGCATATTCATGGTAGTTCTTGTGCAGGATTTAGGTTTCCCTGGCTGGATGTGGGGTGTAATTTTCTTTGCGCCGCGTGCCTTTGATTCCATTCTAGATCCAATTATGGGTTTTATTTCTGACAATACTCGCTCTAAGTGGGGTCGCCGCAGGCAATATGTATTTTGGGGAGCCATACTGATGGGGTTCGCTTTTGCTATGCTTTGGCAATTGTATCGTGAAGACAGTGTTCTTCACAATTTCACTCATGTTATGATATGGTCTTTTGTATTCTATTTGGGACTTACCATTTTTGGTGTACCCTACGTAAGTATGGGTTATGAAATGAGTGACGACTACCATGAGCGTACCAATGTTATGGCTATTTCGCAATGGATTGGTCAATGGGCATGGGTAATTGCTCCTTGGTTTTGGGTAATCATGTATGATCCTGAATGGTTTTCAACTGCTGATGAGGCCACACGTTCCTTATCCGTTTGGGTTGCGGTAGTATTCACCCTATGTGCCATTGCACCTGCCGCATTTATAAAAGGAGAAAGTACAGTTGGAAGAAAAGACTATGAGCCTTTAAATTTTAGCGGCATTTTTGGAAGCTTAAAGAAGATAGCAAAGAACTTTGTTGAAGCATTTTCATCCCGACCGTTTAGAAAGTTGTGTATTGCTACCTTCCTCATTTTTAACGGCTTCAATACGGTTGCCAGTTTTACCTATTTCGTTATTCGCTCGCACCTATTTAACGGAGCAGCTCCCGGCGTGTGGCCCACTCTATTTGGATCCGTAGGCGCATTGGTTACCACGTTTATAGTGATTCCAATTGTGGCTAAGATGGCGAAAACAATGGGTAAAAAGCGTGCGTTTATTTTATCTCAAGCCATATCTATTTTAGGCTATACACTTTTATGGTTTTTAATGATTCCTGGTAAGCCATATATGTTTTTATTTGCACTTCCGTTTCACTCCTTTGGAATAGGAGGTTTGTTTACGATTATGATGTCAATGACTTCTGATGTTTTAGACATAGATGAATTAAATACAGGTAAGCGCAGAGAGGGCGTCTTTGGGGCAATTTACTGGTGGATGGTAAAACTAGGATTTGCCTTTGCAGGAGCCCTGAGTGGATTAATTCTGACTTTAGTGAACTATCAGAGCGGTGCTGAGGTGCAACCTGAGGGCGCTGTAAATGGTCTTCGCTTGGTATTCTCTGGATTACCCATTCTTTGTACGCTTATAGCCATTGCTGTCATGTGGAATTATAGGGTAGATGAAAACTATGCAAAAGAAGTCAGAGCGGAATTAGATAAAAGAAAAGAGACACAAGCCTAACTATAAAAACCAAACAATAATAATGTCTTACAGAAAAGAAAAATTTATGTCGCTTGCTGGAGGCGCCTCTCTCAGCATGACCACTAATGAGCTAAAGGAAATGGCTCGTAAATTATTAGACGCTGGAATTCATGGAATATGTTTCAGCGCTTACGATGAAGGGCAAGCCCCAGGGGACCAACTAACAGACGCACAAATTCGTCGTAAACTGGAAATTTTAAAACCACACGTGAAGTGGGTGAGAACGTTTTCATGTACTGAAGGAAATGAATTGATAGCTCGCATTGCACATGAATTAGGAATTAAAACATTGGTTGGTGCATGGTTAAGCAGCGATCTAGAAAAAAATGACGAAGAAATAGGAGCCTTGATTACGCTATGTAAAGAAGGTGTAGTAGATGTAGCCGCAGTAGGTAACGAGGTATTGTATAGAGAAGATTTAAATGCATCAGAATTATTAGACTATATCAAGCGGGTTAAGCATGAAGTTCAAGGTGTTCCGGTTGGCTATGTAGATGCCTATTACGAATTCACTGCTCATCCGGAAATATCAGACACTTGCGATGTTATTTTAGCTAATTGCTATCCATATTGGGAAGGATGTTCTTTAGAATATTCTTTGATGTACATGAAGCACATGTATCAAGAGGCTATGGCTGCGGGTAAAGGCAAGAGAGTCATAATAACAGAAACGGGTTGGCCATCAAGCGGACAAAGTTTGGGTGGTGCACAGCCGTCATTTGACAACTACCTTAAGTATTTTATCAATGCGGTAAGCTGGTCCAATGAAAGCGACATAGAAATGTTCTATTTTTCATCTTTTGATGAAAGCTGGAAAATTGAAAAAGAAGGCGATGTTGGTGCTTCTTGGGGATTATGGGACAAAAATGAAAAACTTAAGTTTTAGCCTTTTAATAGCGCTTATTGTATTTGGCTCTTGCAGGAAAGAAGCTGAGCAGCCCAAAAACAGAAGCGTTTTTGTGATTAGTAGAACTTCTGGTCAACCTTTGCCGAGTGTAGAAATGCACTTAAATGGCCAGTTTCATTCGTTTACTTCCCTTGATGGAAAAACGGAAGAGGCTTCGTTGTTCAGTACTGATTCACTTTACCCCGTGGATGATGCTTTTCAGTATACTTTAATTTCTCAAGTTGAAGATGAGTCTACTCTTAATAGCACCTATTGGGCAACCAAAAAAGCGACCTTAGAAGATAGTCTAGCGGTTGCATTTTTAAAGGACTTACAGAATACGCAGGGGCTATTGCCCACCATTCCTTACGGAAACTTAGTAAGTACTTATGATCAAGCCCTAGCAGCTATTGCCTTCATCTTGGCTGATGAAATCCAATGCGCAGAGCGCATATTTGACTATTTTGAGTCCATCCGCGTAACGGAATTGGAAAATGGTCCAGGTGGATTTTTTCAGTTCAGATCGCCTTTAGGTGTTCCCTCAGGAAGGAGATGGATGGGAGATAACGCTTGGCTATTGATTGCATTGAAAAACCATCCTCAATCGGATAAGTATACAGCTTTAATTGCATCATTAGAGTTTTGGCTCATGGGATTAAATGATAGCGTAGAAAACGGTCTGTGGGGAGGCTTTGAGTCTAACGGTGATACCATTCATAAGATCACAGAAGGTAACATAGACGCTTTTGTAGCATTAGAGGGCTATACTTCCATACATCAAAGTATTTTAAAACACTTGGAAGCGGAAAAATGGGATGATGCGGACGGCAATTTTGTGGCATGGCCTACCAATCCTCCTTATAAGTTTGCATTAGATTGCAATACTTGGGGCTATTGTGCTTTCCCGAATTTTAATGATGCTGCGCGCAGTTCAATTTCTAGGTATGAGGTAAACGTTACAAGTACCGAAACTGGCGAGCAAATTGACGGCTATTGTTTTGATGAAGATCAGGATGTACTATGGTTTGAAGGTACGGGCCAAGTCAGTGTCATGCATTGGGTAGCAGGTGATAGAGTTGAGGCGGAAGCTGTTCTTGATGAATTGAGAAAGGGCTGGCTCACGGGACCTGTAGGTAAAGGTTTGCCTTATACCGCCAATCAAGGCACAACATACGGCGCAGGAAACCTATGGGCAACGGCGAATACCGAACCTTGTGTATCCTCTACTTCTTGGTATCTGATGGCATCGTTTAGACATAATGCATTGTTCCTAGGTAGAAATAAGCAAGTACCGGTAGAAGACCAATTTTGGGCGCAATAGCCTTCAAGGTTATAAAGAATATTCGCCTCATCTTTGCCGCATGAATCACAAGAGCGGTTTTGTTAACATTATAGGCAATCCAAACGTTGGTAAGAGTACATTAATGAATGCTCTTGTTGGCGAGCGTTTGAGTATAATTACACCAAAGGCACAGACTACGCGCCACCGCATTTTTGGGATACTCAATGAGCCTGAATACCAGATTGTTTTTTCCGATACCCCGGGAGTTATTCAACCAGCCTATAAAATGCAGGAGCAAATGATGAAGTTTGTTTCAGATGCCTTTGAAGATGCGGACGTGTTTCTCTACTTGGTGGAACCCGGAGATAGAGCGTTAAAAGATCAAGGTTTTTTTGAAAAGTTGTTGAATACCAAGTTTCCGGTACTGCTCATTATCAATAAGATAGATACAACCAATCAAGAGCTTCTAGAAAATGAAGTGGAGTATTGGAATGATGCATTACCCAATGCGGAAATTATTCCCATTTCTGCTTTAAAGGAGGCCAATACAGCTTATTTACTTGAACGATTAATTGCATTGATACCTCAAAGTCCTCCATATTTTGATAAGGATGCTTTAACTGATAAAACCGAACGGTTCTTTGTGAGTGAAATAGTTCGTGAGCAAATTCTTATGAACTATAAGAAGGAAATTCCTTATTCTGTGGAAGTAGATGTGGAGGAATTTAAAGAGGCTGAGGATATCATTCGGATGCGCGCAGTCATATATGTTGCCCGAGATTCGCAGAAAGGAATAATCATTGGTCACAGAGGCTCCATGCTCAAAAGAGTGGGAGTTGGTGCAAGAAAACAACTAGAGAAATTCTTCGCTAAGAAGGTACATCTAGAGACCTTTGTAAAAGTTAAGAAAAACTGGCGCGATAGCGATGCACAGCTTAAGCGGTTCGGTTATAAACATTAAGTATGAGCAATATTGTTGCTATAGTTGGCCGCCCAAATGTGGGTAAGAGTACATTATTTAATAGGCTTATTCAGCGTAGAGATGCCATTGTGGATTCTGTAGCCGGTGTGACACGCGATCGACACTATGGCAAAAGTGATTGGAATGGCAAGGAGTTCTCCGTCATTGACACAGGAGGTTATATTGAAGGCTCAGAGGATGTCTTTGAAGCAGAGATTCGCCAACAAGTTGAATTGGCTCTTGATGAGGCTTCAGTAATTCTTTTTGTTTTAGACCTTCAAGCAGGTTTAACGGAATTTGATAAGATTATTGCAGACCTTTTGCGTAAAACGCAGAAGCCTGTGGTGTATGCAGTGAACAAAGTAGATAACAGCATGCTTGAGCTTGAAGCTACAGAATTCTATGGTTTAGGAATTGAAAGATACCACACCATTTCCGCCGTTAATGGAGGAGGAACAGGAGATCTGCTGGATGAGCTTACAGAACACATGGATGAAAATCCTGTGGATGACTTTGAAGATCTACCAAAGATGGCAATAGTTGGTCGTCCTAATGCGGGTAAATCCTCCATTGTGAATTCTCTATTTGATGAAGAGCGCAATATTGTTACGGACATTGCAGGTACTACAAGAGATACAGTGAATACGAGATTCAATAAGTTTGGATTTGACTTTATGCTATTGGATACGGCGGGTCTTCGGAAGAAAGGCAAGGTTCATGAAAACTTAGAATTTTACTCCAACATGCGCTCTATTAGAGCTATAGAACATGCGGATGTTTGTATGATGGTGGTAGATGCTACAAGGGGTTTTGAGTCTCAAGATTTGTCAATCGTCTCGTTGGTAGAAAAGAATAAAAAAGGTCTTGTAGTGGTCGTGAATAAATGGGACCTCGTTGCCAAGGAAACCAACACAATGCGGGACGCAGAAGCTTACATTAAGAAGAAATTAGAGCCCTTTACGGATTTTCCAATCATCTTTACGAGTGCATTAACCAAACAACGTGTTTTGAAAGCCTTTGAGGAAGGTGTCAAGGTGTATAATCGTAGAAAGCAGCGGGTTTCAACTTCTAAATTGAATGATACTATGTTAGAAATCATTCAAAATTATCCGCCGCCTGCAGTGAAAGGTAAATATGTGAAGATTAAGTTTTGTACGCAATTGCCTACAAGAACGCCTCAGTTTGCCTTCTTCGCCAATTTGCCGCAGTATATCAAGGAGCCATACAAGCGATATTTGGAAAATAGAATGCGTGAGGAGTTCGATTTCCACGGAGCGCCAATTGAAATATTCTTCCGGAAGAAATAATGCGAATTTTTACTGTAGGCTTTTTATTAATTCCATTTCTAAGTTTTGCACAACAGACGTTGCCGGATCCATTGGAGGCCGGCTGGAAGGGACAGAAAGTTTGTGAAGTATTGGTAGATAATGAGAGTGTACGCACGCTCAAATGTACCTTTCCTCCGGGTGTTGGTCATGAAAAGCACTTTCACAAGAAACATGTAGGATATACCCTTAAGGGAGGGACCTTTCAAATCAAAGATGATAAGGGAACTAGAGAAGTACAAATCCCGTTAGGATATACCTTTTATAACGAAAGTGTCGCTTGGCATGAGGTGCTTAATATTGGAACGGATACCGCCGTATTTTTGATTGTTGAGCCAAAATGATTAAAGCTCGTAACAGATGATGCTTTTACCTTGTCTAATGATAATCACGGGCATTCCTGTTTGACTTAGTCTCCCGGCAACGGCATGGGTTCCGGTAAACGTACCGTAAAGATCTCCATTCTTCAAGTTTACTGCCTGTATATTCTCTTGTGTTCGTATTAAGCCTGTGCCTCCAGGATAGCAGTGCACATCTTGAATTTCATCTACGGTAAACTGTTGTGTCCCTTCTTCATTTCTGACTTCCACCGTATTATCGTTCCAAACTACCTTACCATAATTTTCAAAAACCACACCTTTTAATTCTCCTAAATCATGAGTAGTAGAAGAGGATGTTCCGTCCCAATTCTGATGTTGAATTTCTCCTTCACCTCCAATTCTTTCCGTAAAAGGAATATCACCGTTTTTAAGGCTCCACGGGTTCAATGAGGTTGTGCCGACCGCGGTGCTAATGCGAACTTCACCTCTTCTATTCAAAATGAGTACTTTCTGTGAAGTAGAAGTGATAATGTAGTCTTTTCCATTTTTTTGAAATAAAAAGGGACGTTGAGTCAACTTTTCTTCTGCGGCCGCATTGATTTTCCAGCCCTGAATAATATTGCCTTCACTGGAAAAATTATAAAGCTTTGAACCGGCAGGTACCAGAAATCTATAGTTCCTATTCTTGTCATAATCCAAGACACTTAGCCCAAGGTCTGTATTTTCTGGAAGCTTTATTGGATAATTCTCAACATCTCTTCCCAATAAATCTATACAATGAATCTGGGTACTCGTGGTAAAGACTAATTGGTACTTCTGATTCTTGAACAAATCCACCTGATGTACCATGCCCGATATGGACTCATTTAAAGACTTTTTCCATTGGATAGTCCCGTCAGAGCTGACCCAATAAAGTATATTTTGATCGTCCTGAACAATGATGTCGTTCTTACCCGTTCTATGATTTTTTACGATCCACGGCCCCGATTTAATAGTAGATTCAAGCGCAGTAGACCAAAGGTAGGTGCTGGTTTCGACCTCACTTTTTTCCACTTCATACATACGCGCATTTCCAAAGGTGAGCGCATTTTTAACTGCGAAATTCCCTTGAATTACATATTCGTTTGAGTGCTCTTGAACGGGCAAATTTAGATAGCGATGAGCGGATTCTGATGTGGCTTTCAACGCTAATGCAAAATGTCCTTTTTTATCTATTCCTTTGGCTAAAGCATCTAAAGATTTTACGCTGTTCCAAGTGGCCTTGGCTGCTAATTCATTGGAATAGACTTCTAGAGTTTCTTGAGATGTTGAAACAAGGAGCCAATCTTTATAAATCATCCATGATGGGGTGTCCAGGTTTTTATACCACCATCCAAATAGCGCACTGAATAGAAACTTGTTTTGTTTTTCCAGCGTTCCAACCAAATGACCTTGAAATAGTTTGCTTTGTCCACTTGCCTTTTTCAATACTTCGTCCAGCTCTTGCTCTTCATTAAGTTTAGCTGCAATTACTTTTTCTTTACCGTACCCGATGTGTACGAAACTACCTTTAAACCAAGTTGATGCAGTCATGGGATCTATATCCAAAGGTCCTAAAACGGACAGCGCTTGTTTTAAACGCTGTTCCTTACCTCTGTAGACATTAAAGCTACGAATCCATTCAGCGGTGTTTCCAACGTTCATTTTTACAGCATGTGATGCCGATGCAGCAATAATATCACTCACTTTCGTATTTGAGGAAGATTCATTGAATGTGCTTAAGAATACCTGTGCGGAATCTGGATTTATACTCACAGATGTCAATAAGACTCGGCCTTGACCAAAATCTATATCGACCTCTGACCAAACGGCTAAATTTTCCATCCAACTCCAGTCTTCATCCATAAACCAGTTTCCTACAGCGCTGAGCTCTTCATGCTGAAAAAATAGATTAAGGGCATCCGAAGAATTGGCGTTGACCCATAGCTTCTTAAAGGCGTTGTTATTGACAATATTGAATCCGCTTTTGGATTGATTCAATGCATTTTGAATGAGTATTTTACTCGAACTTATGGCAAAAGCATTTTCATGATATAATGCGAAATAATTAGAATCTAATGCAAGTGTTGCATCTTCTTCTAGCCTTTTGATCGAGCTGCTATCTTGAAGAGTGGTTGTCCATATCCAATCCATTTTTTCCGCACCTGAATTACATAAAGCACCAGTCCAGACCCCATTTTTGATGCCTAGAAGTTTTTGAATCGGTATAGCCTGTGCTGCGGGAATTTTGGTTGAATCGGCAAATTGCGACCATTCACTTGCATGATTGATTCTAAGGATTACAGCACTGTTCATTGGTATAAACAGCGTTGACGGATTAGATACAGGGGCAGTGGAACAGCTGACTAAAATCGCTGTAAATAGTGTGAATATCCAAGATAAACTACGGTATGTCATGAACCAGTGCT